>JACZIY010000252.1 GCA_014860845.1 Anaerolineaceae bacterium | reverse complement strand
AAACTCATTCTTCAGTCACAAGGGTTTTCCATTCTACTCATCCTGGTTGCAGCCATTCGTGCTTTGAGCGATTTTGACTGGGCAAATATCGCAAGTTGGTTCTTTGTTGGTGGGTTGGGTTTCATGCTCGTGAGTTTTATCATTTTACTGGTAGTGATGGAAAGGAAAACAAAACATGGATAACAAGACAAAGATCAGCGAAGCTCTGAAGAAAGATCGAACCATTGATATCATCACCATTGGCGCAAAAACGGGATTCCCCAGAAGGATTGAAATCTGGTTTACCAATGTGAATGGTCGCATTATCATTTGTGGGACACCAAACTCTAAGGGAGAAAAAGGTCATTATAGCCCACGGGATTGGTTGGCTAACCTGAGAGCTCATCCCGATTTTACATTTTGCCTCAAAGAAAGTTTAAAAATTGAACTGCCAGCAAGAGCAGTGGAAATTGTTGATCCGGATGATCGTCGATATTTGATGAGTGCTCAGGAAACAAAATGGTATCGGGATCAAGTTGACTCCATTGAAAATCTGGTGAGTGAAAGCCCAATCGTTGAAGTATTTTTCACAGGTTTAACATAGTTTTTTTACAATTACACTATATAATTTGTAAAAATTTTTAAAAAATACAATCATAAAATTATCCTCAAGAAATCTCGTCTTCTGAGAAATATGGTAGAAAATACTTTCAAATCCGCACTCGCCCAACAATTCGATGCATCGATTAGTATGCTTGAAAAAGTCATCATGGCCTGCCCTGACCACTTGTGGACAATTCGCCTTTGGAAGGACGAGGTGATTCCCCAATCTTCTGAGTTTTGGTATGTCGCATTCCATACACTTTTCTGGTTGGATCTGTATTTATCCGGATCAGTTGAAGGTTTTGTTCCACCTTCCCCATTCAACCTTGATGAGTTGGATCCATCCGGAATAATTCCTGAAAATCCATACACGAAAGATGAACTGTTAAAGTATCTTGCACATTGTCGTAAGAAGTGTAGAACCACAATTGAAGATTTGAATAGTGAGAGAACCGAACAAATCTGTAGTTTCCCATGGGGTGAGGTTACCTTTGTTGCATTACTGCTAGATAATATGCGTCATGTCCAGGAACATGTAGCTCAATTGAATATGATCCTGGGTCAACAAATAGGTTGGTCACCAGGATGGATCACCAATGCGAAAAAACTTGGTGGGTAGTTATGCAGCAAATTTAAAATTTGGTAAACTCTTATATAATAGTATTGAGACACGATGTAAATCTTAGAACGCTGTAAATCTAACACCTCTTTTTAAATTCCTTCACAAGACCTTTCCTCTACACAAATCGTAGCATTTCATCAATCGTTTACAGGTAATAAGTAATCGAACCGGTTTTTCTATTCAGAAAGGAAACGGATATGAAATCACGATCAATAAAACTATTGGCGATGCTGATAGGGGTGATCTTACTTTGCTCGCTTCTTGTTCAACCAACATCCGCAACCACTCAATCTTTGACTGGCAATAAAATCTGTATTGATCCAGGTCATGGTGGGTCAGATCCTGGGGCAGTCAACGCTGATTTTAATTTATTCGAAAGCCACATCAATTTGGATGTATCCTATGGACTGAAATGGCTGTTGGAACAAATTGGCGCGGAAGTGGTAATGACCCGCACAGACGATACCTACAAAGACAATAATGATCGCTACACATTTTGCAATAATGCATTGGCAACCATTTTAATATCTATCCATACCAATAGTGTAGTTGATCCCACCTGGGACGGATCTATGGCGCTCTATTTCCACCCGGATGACGATGATTTGGTTCTTGCCCAAACCATCTATGCTGAGATGTATCCCCTGCTTAAAGAATCTGCACCTGATCCAGACCTCTTTCTGCCCTTTGGTTTGGATTGGTTTGCGTCTGGTGTTTTATTAAAGAGCGATATGCCTGCAAC
>JACZIY010000251.1 GCA_014860845.1 Anaerolineaceae bacterium | reverse complement strand
AAAGCTGGTGAAATTCAAAATGTGCTGAATAAAAAGTATCCGCGCACCCAGGAAATTCCTTTTGATTCTGTGCGTAAGCGCATGTTAACCATACATGAAATCGATGAGCCAGGTCCGGATGATATTTCTCCTTTCGATGATGATTCTGAACGCAAACATTATGCCATTGCCATCAAAGGTGCGCCGGATATTGTCCTGACGCTGTGTAATTCATACCAGTCAATGGATGATAAACCAGTCCCGCTGTCTGAAGAGATGAAAGCCAGAATCATGGCAGCTAATGATGAAATGACCCAGGACGCCTTGCGGGTTCTGGGGGTGGCTTATCGGGTGGTCAATGTGTTGCCGGAAGAAATCGATAGCGATGAGCTTGAGAAAGATATGGTCTTTGTGGGGCTGATAGGCATGATTGACCCGGCTCGCAAAGAAGTCCAACCGGCTTTGGAGCTGGCGCGCGGTGCAGGCATCCGCACCATCATGATCACCGGCGATTATCCAAACACAGCCCGTGCTATCGCCAGAGATATCAATTTACTGCAGAGTGGACACGAGGTGCTGACCGGCTATGAACTGGACGACATGAGTAATGAAGAGTTACGAGAAAAAGTAAAAATAACCGATGTGTTTGCGCGTGTCTCCCCAGAACATAAAATGCGGATTGTGGAAGCCCTGCGTTTCAATGGCGAAGTGGTAGCTATGACCGGTGATGGGGTTAACGATGCACCTGCCATCAAGTTAGCAGATATCGGCGTTGCCATGGGCATTACCGGCACGGATGTAGCCAAAGACACAGCTGATATGGTGCTGACGGATGACAATTATGCCAGTATTGTGGCAGCCGTTGAGCAGGGACGAATTATTTATTCCAATATTCGAAAATTTGTCTATTATCTGATCTCCTGTAACCTGGCGGAAATCATGATTATCTTCCTGGCGACAGCTTTTGGGCGTTATTTGTATCCATTTGCTGCCGGGGACGTACTCTCACCACTGGCACCGATTCAGTTATTGTTGCTCAATCTGGTGACCGATGGGGCTCCGGCTTTAGCACTGGGAACTGAGAAGGGTGACCCGGATATCATGCAACAGAAACCACGTCCACCCAAAGAACCGATCATCAACCGTTTCATGATGAATGGTGTGCTAATCCAGACGGTAGCAATCACCTTTATCACTCTGTTTGCCTTTGGTGTGGGATTGAAACACAACCTGGTGATGGCAGAAACGATGGCATTTATAACGTTGGCAAGTTCCGAGTTGCTGCGGGCTTATACCGCTCGCTCAGAAAGATATCCCATCTTAAAAATTGGTGTGTTCAATAACAAGTGGATGAATATTGCGGTGGTGTCGTCTTTAGTGCTCTTATTACTCGTACTGTATGTGCCTTTCTTTAACACCATTTTTGATACAGTTCCATTGGGCTGGTCAGAATGGCGTTTGATCCTGCCACTGTTGCTGATACCATCTATCGCTGCGGAGTTGGCGAAAATGTTTGTTAGCAGGAAAAAAGCTATTCGTTAACAGCTGATAGCTCTCGTAGTGGCCGAAAGCTCATACGATGGATGGGGCAGGGGCCGTTTTCCGTCAGAGCTTGCTGATGAAAGCGGGTGCCGTAGCCTTTATGGCGGCCAAACCCATATACAGGGTAGCAAGTGTCCTCCTGGTGCATCATGGCATCCCGGGTTGTTTTTGCAAGGATTGATGCCGCAGCGATACTCAGGCTGCGTTGATCGCCTTTGATTAATGCTGTCTGGGGTGTGTTCAAATCCGGTAATAAGAGAGCATCGATTAAGAGGTGATTCGGGAACGCTGATAATTGTCCCAATGCTCGCTGCATGGCTAAGCGGGTGGCTGGCAAAATTCCCAGCTGATCAATTTCAGAATGCCCAGCAGATCCCACACTCCAGGCCTGGGCATGTTTTATAATGATCTCTACCCAATATTCGCGTTGGTGGACATTCATTTGTTTTGAATCTCTCACCCCCCATAAATTCTGATCCAGGTGGGCGACTTGCGGAAGGATGACCACTGCAGCCACAACAGGTCCAGCCCAGGCACCCCGGCCAGCTTCATCCAACCCTGCAATCCATTGTTTTTCTTGTTCCCATAATTCCCGTTCAAAAGTCAGATTGGGAGATGGAGGAATTTCAAGAACTGGTTTGGGCTTTCTGGTCATAGACCCCTCGATTGGCATTACGCCGGATGGT
>JACZIY010000250.1 GCA_014860845.1 Anaerolineaceae bacterium | reverse complement strand
AAAGTTCAGTGCTACTATCCGTGATCGTCCCGGCCAGAGACGCTGAAGCCAGCATCGCGGATTGCCTGCGAGCGCTCACACATCAGGAAGGCTATACCCTGGGTCAGGATTACGAGATCATCCTTGTTGATGACGGCACGCAGGACAACACCGCCAAAATCGCAGAAGAAATCGGCGTGCGAGTAGTTCTTCAAGCCAACGCCGGTCCGGCGGCAGCCCGTAATACCGGTGTCGAGCATGCCCTGGGGGATCTGGTCTGCTTCACTGATGCCGATTGTATCCCCACCTCGGATTGGCTCTACCAAATGACTGCACCCTTCGCAAATCCTGAGGTCGTTGGCGTTAAAGGCGCATATCTTTGCCGGGAAAAGCAGCTGGTGCCACGCTTCGTCCAGCAGGAGTTCGAGTATAAGTATCAGGCTTTGGCGAAACTACCCAAAATCGACTTCATTGATACCTACTCCGCCGCCTACCGCAAAACCATCTTCATCGAAAATGGCGGCTTCGATCAACGTTTCCCGGTGCCTTCGGTGGAAGATCAGGAGTTTTCCTTCCGTCTGGCGCGCAAAGGCTATCAGCTGGGATTTCAACCCACAGCCAAAGTCTATCACCGCCATGATCTCACCCTCTGGCAGTACATCCACCGTAAATGGGGCATTGGCTACTGGAAAGCCTTTATGTTGCGCTGGTTGCCGGAAAAGACCCTCTCCGACAGCTACACACCCGCTTCCCAACGCGCGCAGATTTTCCTAACAGCCATCCTTTTGATCACGCTTGCCGGGTCAATTTTCTACACACCACTTCTCTGGATTGCTCTGGCAGCCTTTCTAATCTTTCTTGTAAGTGCGCTACCTTTTCTTAAATTGATCAATGATCAGGATCAAGGGATTCTCATGCCAGCCATCCCGCTCTTATTTGCCAGGTCAGCTGCATTGGGATTTGGTTTACTGGCCGGGTTGCTTTTTCCACCGCGGCTAAAAATTCCCCCACGGAGTGGTCTCACGTTCATAGAACGCTTTGCCAAACGTCTGCTGGACATCATCGCATCCATCGTCGGTCTGATCCTATTTTCGCCAATTTTGTTGATTGCTGGCATCCTCATCCGGTTAGACTCACCTGGAAAAGCCATCTTCTCACAGGAACGCATTGGAGAAAATGGAAAGCCATTTCGTATTTTCAAGCTACGCACCATGGTCGTCGATGCCCAACAACAATTGCAACAGACTCTCGAGCAAAACAACATTCAGCTCGATCAGCCGTTCTTCAAAATTCAGCATGATCCCCGAGTGACGCGTGTGGGGCGCTTTCTGCGCCGCTGGAGCCTGGATGAGATTCCCCAATTCTGGAACATCCTGCGTGGCGAGATGAGTCTGGTAGGACCTCGGCCGGAAGAAAGCTGGGTGGTTGCCCTCTACAATGATCACCAGCGCCAGCGCCTGGCGGTCAAACCTGGTCTCACCGGTCCCATGCAGGTCAGCGGTCGTGGTGATCTCGACCTGGAGAGCCGCCTGGCGGTCGAATTGGATTATATCCAGCACTATTCCTTCTGGCTGGATCTGAAAATCATCTGGAAATCGTTAGGCGTAGTCCTCTCCGGAAAGGGTGCTTATTGATCGATTACATCGCTGCTTTCATTGACAAACATCATCAAAAAACAATTCTTGTATTCATCACCTTCGCCATTCTTCTCATCAGCTTTGGGATATATGAACAACTGACACCCACTGTCCGGATCG
>JACZIY010000028.1 GCA_014860845.1 Anaerolineaceae bacterium | reverse complement strand
TGCGCTTCTTTAATGCCTGTAACGTTACATCTTTGCCTACACCTGATGGTCCTGAAAGCACAATCAGTAATGGTTCGGGTTTGAGTAAGTCAAAAGTTATACTGTTGTTTTCTTTCATTGGACCTCATTATTCCTTAATATGATCTCTCAGATGCTTTATCCGAAAGAATCAAATTTCGCCAAAATATTTCTGAATCTATAATAGACAAATTATAATGGATAAAAGCAGTACATCAAACTTTTAGCTGGTTAATGAGCAGTCAGGGAGTTTTTAGCGGGCGTGCACCCGCCAAAACACCCACTTACCCAGTTTTATTGAGATGATACGTTTAAACCATATAATAGTATGGTGTAACTAAATTATCTTGAGTAAAAGGATTATCTCATATGCCATTGTATGAATATCGCTGTTTGGAATGTAAACGCCGCTTTGATGTGTTCATGACATATGCGGAATATGGTCAGAAAACGGTTGTCTGCAAACACTGTGGTAGCCAGCAGGTAACCCGCAAAATTGGCAGAGTCCGGATTGCGAAATCAGAGGATAGTCGCTTGGAAGACTTTTCTGATCCTTCCAGCTTGGAAGGGTTGGAGGATGACCCCGTTGCGCTCGGCAAAATGATGCGTAAGATGTCCGGAGAATTGGGAGAGGATATGCCGCCTGAATTTGATGAAGTGGTGAACCGCTTGGAAAAAGGCCAGTCACCAGAAGACATCGAACGCGATCTGCCTGACCTTGCAAACGACATGGATCCAGGAATGGGTGCTGGTTTTGGTGGTGGAATGGATGATGATTTCTAGTTTGTAATTATAATCATCATTGTTTGTGATCTAACTTAATCAACCAGTTGTTGCAGTCGCTCGTAAGAAGTAACCCAGGCAATTCGTCGCACAAACGCTGCCAGAGTATCACTTTGTGCGCGCAGATTTCTCACCGCCTCACCCACAGGATCTTCACCCGCTGCACCACCGGGTTGGTCTGCATAGGCACCATGGAACGCAAAATAAGCCTGGTTTAATCGCCGGATATTGTATCCATTTTCCACAAATAAAATACGTCGGTTATCAATGTAGGCTTCCGCTTCTTCGATTTTTCCTTCGGCTAATAAAGCATCTGCTTTAATCCGGGTCTCACGCATCTCGGCACGAAAATCAAAGGCTGGCGGTTCCTGTGTTTCCTCAACGATGACCTCTGCCACAGTATTTGACTCCACCAACGGGGGAGGCATTAATGCAGGATAAAAAGATGCAATTACAGCCTTTCCCAGCTCTTTGCCAGCAATCGAGGCTGTTGTTTCGTTGATGATTCGTAATTCAGGTGTCTGATCATACAGCATCCCCAAAGGTCGCAAAGTCAGAAAGTTATGAATCCATTCATGCGAGACCACTTCCGATAACCAAGTCAAACTGCTGGTCTCCATGACCATCGTTGGATAAACCCCAACACCACCAATTTGAACCACCAATGCAGATACATCCATTTTGTCTTCAACAGCCATTTCCAGAGCAACGATCTGATCCAGGGTTAAATCTGGCAACAAGGAGATATCAGCGTCCTGACGGATAATATCCCGGGGAGACACAATTAACGCATAAGGCATGGAGGTGGTGTGGTATTGTACAGGTGGAACAGGTTGACGGATAAATCCAAGGCTTTTATTACCTGCTACATAGGATACCTGTTGCTGTAAAATGGCTTCATACAGATAACCAACATGGCGCAGGTCCTCCTGAACTTGTCGTTGTCTCTCTAAATAAGGTTCCGCTTGATTCTTTGGATTTAGAATTAATGGATCCGCATAAATATTATTAATGACTTCTCTCAACTGGCGTTGTTCGTTAATTAAATCAAAATAATTCAAAGTGATGGCAGATTGTTGCTCTTCATGCAGATACCGGTGTGTACCCAATGAGATCTGGGCAGCTTTTCTCCATAATGTTTCCAAAGTCCAGGAGACATAATCAAATTCAAGCCAGCGGGTTTCTTCGCGTACGATTTCACTATGCTTTAAGGAAGGAATGCCACTATTACTGATGATGAGAATCAGTATCAACCCCCAAAAA
>JACZIY010000249.1 GCA_014860845.1 Anaerolineaceae bacterium | reverse complement strand
CTGTTGGTCAAGATAGATATCACCAATTTCCAGCCAGGGTTCGACACCTTCAGCAATAGACAAGGCTGCCTTTGAAAAATGATTCAAAGCTTGATCGAGCTGACCCTGATGTTTTGCAACTTTCCCTAATAAAAGATGAATATCTGGTTGATTTGATTGGAGATGTAAACTTTTTCTTGCAACAACTTCAGCTGCTTGATAGTCTTCAATATCATGATATAGATTTGCCAGGATTTTTAACACCTCAATATCATTTGGGAATCGCTGGGAAAGTTCTGAAGCTAACATTAATCCATTGGAAACATCATCCATTGCATTCAGATTCTTAATTTTTTCGATTTGTAGTCCCTTACTATCAGTGCATTTTTCCAATCCGTTATTGATTATTTTTAAGGCTTCGTTAGATTTTCCAGCTTCTCTTAAAATCATCGAATGTAGAGTGTAAGCTTTTTCAAATGAAGGATTATTTTGAAGTATTTCATTAATTTTATTTTTCGATTTTTCACCTTCATTATTCAAGTAAAAAGCTTCTGATTCTAAATAATCTAATTCGATTGAAACCGGTTTAAATTTTCTGGCTGATTGAATAGAAACCATACTCTTCTCATAGGATTTCATTATTAAATTCGCTTTTGCGTACGATGTATAGAAATCATAGGATTCGGTAATTTTTCCTTTGTATTCGTCTAACAAGCGAATTACCTCAACCGCCTTTTTGTTTTCCAGCAACAAGTTTATATATTGGTAAATTACACTTTCCGGATCTTTGGAGGTCGTTAATATCCTCATCCAATATTGATCTGCGCTCTCAAAATCACCAGATGCTTGATAAAGTTTTGCAATTCGAATTAACCATTTATCCTCATTTGACCAAATTTTATAGGCTTGTTCTGCTAATTCGATAGCTTCATGTAATTTTCCACTTATTTCATAAATTTTTGAACATTCCATCAACCAGACCGGATCATCTGTTGGAATTTGAGCATCAATGAAATCCATTTGTTCTTCTGAAGTCATGGTTTGATTGTTGATCAGGAAAAACAAATTCTCATAGGATTCAGGCTTGAAATTTGAAATATATTCATTAATAATTTCGGTTTTGCCGGCCTTCATCATTGAATCCACCAGAACGAAATTCAGATATTTAGGAAGTGTTTTTGAATTTATCAAACTAAATGCAGAGGAGAAATCTTTTTCAAATATTATTTTGTATAGGTTTTCAATATTTTTGATAGCTTTGGTCTTTCCATGACGATTAATAGTAGTTAACATGGAATTCTTTGTGCGTGGATCAGCAATTTCCTTCTCAATTACAATACTACGATGAGTTTGCACATCATTTTTTTCAAAAAGACCAAGCATAGCTCCGTAATTGAGATCAATTGCTAAATTCAAATATGCTTTTTCGATATTTTCTGTCTCGAATTTTTCCAATAATTTTGCTACTTTTGGATAATCGTTCAATCTCCACATTAACAAAAGTGAAAGCCTTCTGTGGATCGATTCTTTAATATCACTGAAAGGATCATCTACACTCGTTAGGTAAGATTTTTCAACAGAGATGTCTGTTTTTTGGAATAATTGATTGGCGTCATCAAATAAGTTCTTATCCAGTAAATAATGAGCTTTCAAAATTGTACTTAATTCATTTTTAGATCCGTCGTCTTTAAAAGATAACCGGTATTCCCGATCATCCAGGAACGAACTTGCATAATCTAACGCTGTCGCAAATAAATCCGTCTCCGGCTCAGCATTTTCTGAGACAGAAGTGTTTTTATATTTCAAAAGATAATCTGAAGCTAAATCATATTCTGTCAATTGCAATGAAAATTCCGCACCCATTAAGTAAAGCCATGACTCTCCGGGATTGATTTTAATCATCCTATCTACCATTTCCAGACATTGGTCAAATTCCAATTTTTCTTTGTGTGAATTAGTCAGGCTTTGTAGAATTGAGAAATCTTTAATTTTCTTTTCTAACCAATTGGCTGGGATTAAAGAATCTTTTTGCAGATATTCTAGTAACGAATTTTTATCATCGACAGGGAAGGAAAATGCTGCGTCAAATGCGTAAATCGCAGCAGAATAATCACCTTTGTTGTATAAACATTCTCCTTCTAAGGAAGACAATATTCTAGAATTTGATGTGTTTCTTTTTAGGTTCTGGATCTCTACCAGAGCAGTATCCCACTTCTGATTTGTCATTAATAAGTATATTTTTTCAATGATAATTTTCTTTACTCCCACACCATTCTGGTCATCAACAGTTTTTTCAAACCACATCAAGGCTTCCTGATATTTACCTATTCGTAAATACGATATAACAGCATTTCTTACATCATGATGATCGAGATGTTCTGCTCCCTTTAATTTCTCAAGAACATCATTAGCTTGATCCAGTTCTCCATTGGTGATATAGATATTCGCCAATCTGGTAATTGCAGTTGAATTGACTGGGTCAAAATGTAGTATCTGCTCTAACCCTCGAATTTCGCCTTCTGAGTTCCCGATTTTTTCCATAAAGTTTGAGTACCACAGTAGATTTTCAATATCTGTCGAGCCCAATTGATAAATCTCTTCTGCTTTAGACTCAGCTTGATTTTTAAGTGATGCTGAGAGGTAAGTTTCAGCGATTTTTTGTTTAATGCCTAAATGTTTTGTATTTAATTGATCAGCCTCTTGTAGAGCTGCAATCCCACTATCAACCTCAGAGAGATCAATTTTCACGAGCCCCAAACCAGCATAAACTCTCCAAAGCAAAGACTGATAGATCTGGTTCGATTTGAATTCATTAACCAATTTTGAATATATGGAATTGGCAGCTTCTGCCTCACCAGTCAAATAATACACTTCACCAAGAACTAATTGTAGATAATGCGTGTCATCGAATCCTTCTTTAATTGCTGTTTGAAGAATTTTCTGTGCATTCAATAAATTACTTACTTCATTGAACTTCCCGTCTGTAGGAAGGAATTTTTCCTGTCGATCACCCAGCATTGTTTGAACGTATAGTAGTAGTTTTTTGATTGGGGTATTTACATCATTCAAATTAATAGCTACATCGAATGCAGACAGGGCTGCTTCACGGTTCTGCTTTTCAACCTGACGAACAGCATCAACGAATGCAATCTCTCGGTCGAAAGGCCATTTCTGTCTCCCTTGACTCAAGATCAGATCAGCTTCATCTGTTCTACCCAGGGTTTGTAATGTATGGATTAAATTAAGATTATAGAAAGAATTATCAGGATCTAATCCTACTGCTTTTCGGATATAGGGAAGAGCTTCCGCAAATAATTCCTGATCAATACATGTTTTTGCTAGATTGAAATGAATAACCGAAGAATTTGGGATGGCTAAGACAGCTGACCGAAGAGTTTCCATGGATTTTTGGAATAATCCCATTTCATTATAAACATCACTTAATACAATCCAGCCTTCTTCGTATTCTGGTAATCTCTTCGTGGTTTCTTCCAGAATGGCTCTGGCTTTTTCATATTCGCCTTCTAAATAATAAAGCTTCCCGCTGATAACTTCGATCTGGGTTCGGTTAACACCTTCGGATTTCATTTTTTCCAGAAGAACTCTTGTTTTATCCAAGTGATTTGCATTCAGAGCTGCCCTGGCAAAATTTACCCAATCTTCCTGTGACATCATGTAAGATTTGGCGTAATTTTCCCACTCAGTATATAAAGCATTCCAGTTATTATTTTTGGATAATAAGTCAAAAATCTTTTTATATATTTCCTCTTGATTTTCTTCTTTGTTTAAGGACATTTTCAATTCACTATATGCTTCCTCAATAAGATTTAAGGTCTGATATCCTTGAATTAATTCATCCTGCATATCATCCATAGACACAGAAATATCTGATATGAATTTTATATAGTCCGCACTTAAACCATTTAGGCCAAGCGTATTGAGTAAAAGAATCAGTTTCTTATGATCAAAATTGTGTAGATAAGAAACCGTTTCTGATGATGGCCAATCAGCTTTTTGTGCATTAAACCAGTTTTTGAATTGTCTTTCTCCAATTTCCCTGGCTTTTAATATGTCGCCATTTGTTTGTATTTCGCAAGCATAAGTTAAATTAGCCAAAATCCCTTTATTCTGAAAATCTGTATTTCCATCATTTAAAGATTTCTTTCCATCAACCAGGTGATTGAAAGCCAGGTCATTAAATTTTGGTTCGTTCATGTAGGTCATTAGATTCTTCTGAACTTCATCATATGACTGACTAATGATATTTAAGTCAATTAATCGAAGTATTTTTTGCAGCTTATCTTTGGCATTTAAGAAATTTGATTTTGCCTGCAGCGGTGATTTCTCTAGTTGATATCGAAATCCATTGAGTAAATTCACTTTGAACCCTGGATCAAATTTGGATACAAAATCAAAATCCTGATTGGTGTATGATTTACCAATTTCTGAAGCAAATATTTTCGATTCACTGAGAACGACCGAAATTTGGTTCGCTACAGAAGATATCTGGTTCGGTAAAGTTTGTAACCAAATAATCTGTGTTTCTATAGATTGTTTTTCTAATAACCTGACCAACCTGAGGGCTTTTTCTTTTTGTGAAATTAATTGTGTAGCTAGAATATGATTAACAAATCCAACCCCAATATATGGGTTGCTGTCATTGATTAAAGCTTGAAGAAAATCGTCATCGCAATTAATCAAACTGTATAGAATTGCCAGACTTGTACGCCAGGTTAACAATGTTGATTTTCGAGAAAATCCATTGGATAATTCTTCAAGCAATCCAGACCAGGACTGGCTTTTTCTTTTCCTTTCAAATAATGCAAGAGCAATATAAGTGGCTCTCTGAAAATTAATTTCTTTATTGTGATTCTTAAATGTTTCATCCAAAATGGAAATTGCATTTTTCAGATAGTACTTCTCTTTTACATCTTTTCCCAACAACTCAATTTTCGAATCTACCGACAACATTGCCACTTTGCCCAGTGACCAATTATTTAAGGAATTTCCAAAGGATTCAACACATTGGATAAAAAAATCATTGTTCCTGATTTGCTTGAGAAACAATTTATCTTGTTTAGCAGATTCGATCAGAATTTTCTGATCATTTTCATTCAGACTATCCCTTAAGGATTGGAAAAATAATGTTGTATTCATCAATACTCCTCTGTTGAATAATCTAGAACCGTAAGAACAATGCGAAGGATCCGGCCATTAATAAAACACCTAACACCATCAGGAATACACCAATACCAGCTGCGGTTGTCACCATTTGATTTAATGAATCAATGAGGACCGAAGCATTTCCAATGATGGAAGCTATTTCTTCAGTTATTCCTTTTTGAACAACTTTTTGGGTTTCTTTGGCTATTTGGGTAATACCCTTACCTAGAACACGAGTTAATAAGACGATAAAACCCGTAATGAATGAGATTAAACCTAATCCCATAAAAACTAATGTAAGTAATGTGATTAAATCCTCTTTTATCATAAAAAAACCTCCAGATCATTCTTCTAGAGGTATGATGCAAGTTATATGCCAACACTGTTTTATTGTAGATTCAAGGGCAAATTTGACACATCAATAACACCGGTATCACAAAACAGCATTGCGCTTTCAATCGCATTGCTTAATTCACGAATATTTCCTGGCCAGTTGTAAGCCATAAGTTTTTCCATGGCGTGTGGTTTGATATCGATAATATTTACACCCATTTTCGAATTCTTTTGTCGGATAAAGAAACCCACCAGTTCTGGAATATCTTCTTTACGTTCTCTCAAAGGTGGAATATGCAAATCAACCACCCGTAATCGATAATATAGGTCCGAACGAAATTCATTTTTCTCAATCATTTGATCAAGATTGCGGTTGGATGCTGCTATAACCTGAACATCTACATTAATCAAGTTATTTCCCCCAACTCTTCGAAATGCTTTTGATTCCAAAGCACGCAATAATTTTGCCTGCATATCCAATGGCATGGAAGATATTTCATCCAGAAATAGTACACCCTCGTCTGCCGTTTCCATCAGCCCGTGTTTCCTTTTATCAGCTCCAGTAAAAGCACCAGATTCATGACCAAACAATTCGGATTCAAGCATCGTACTCTGGATGGCTGCACAATTTATCGCCACAAACATTTTGTGAGATCGAGGACCAACACTATGAATGTAATTAGCCAGGACGTCTTTGCCAACACCGGTCTCTCCCGTAATTAGCACAGAGACGGACATAGAAGCCGCTCTTTCAGCTTGACCCAGAACATGTTTTATTTTTAGATTGTCCCCTGCGACAAACTGAACATTATTCTTTTGAGTGTTAATAAACAATGCCAATTCTCTGCGCATTCTGACAATTTCAAGAGCTCTTTGAATGGAAAGCTCCAGGCGATCCAATTTGATTGGTTTGATTAAAAAATCATGGGCACCATTCCGCATTGCTTCAACGGCTATCTCTATATCCGGAAAACCTGTAATCAATATCATGGGAGGTCTTAGTTGCAAATTTAAAGTTTCATATAACAAATTTGGACCGAAGCCATCCGGTAGCTGAACATCCAAAAGCACAACGTCACAATTGCCTTTCTGGATCTCTGTGCGTGCTTCTGAAAGTGTTCCCACCCCATTCACTTCGTATCCTAGAGGAGTTAAGAATGCTTCCAGGTTTGATCTTGCATTCTCTTCATCATCCACTACCAAGACGGTATAACCCATGTGTTTTATTCTCCTTGTTTGATCGGTAAATAAACAGCAAATACTGTTCCTCCACCTGGATATGACTCAACCGTAATATTACCACGATGAGCAGTAATGATCCGTTTACTGATTGCTAATCCTAAGCCTGTACCTGTTTTTTTAGTTGTAACAAAAGGCTCAAAAACATGACCACGAACTTCTTCAGGGATGCCAGGTCCACTATCAATGATTTTCACTTCAATTTGCGGGTAATTTGAAATTGTCCTGGAAATATCAATATGAACAGCCAGTGTGCCTTTCTCACTGGCTGTCATTGCTTCCACAGCATTGCCAATCAAATTCGTAAAAACTTGTTCTAACAATCTTGGATCCGCTGAAATTATCGGTAATTCATCTGATTTTTGAATAAATTCCTGAACGCCTACTCTTGCCATTCTGGGTTTCCAGCGATCCAATATCCTCTGTAATAAAATAGCAATATCAACTGATTCAAATTTAGCATCAAATGGTTTTGAATACGCCAACACAGCTTCCATCTGATGAGTCAAGCGATCACAATCATGGATCATTCGATCAACCATATCCTTATTCTTGGGATCTTCGTTAAAACTCCTGGAAAGTATCTGCAGTCCCATGGAAATATTATTGATAGGGTTGCGAACTTCATGAGCAAAAACTGCAGTAAATTCACCCAGAACAGCCCTGTGTTCCAATTGCTGCGCCCTTGTTTTTATTTCTTCATTTTCGCTAACATCTCGTAAATAAATTATGATCGATAACAAGGCGTTATTTTGTGTAACCGGAACAATTCTGGCATCTACAGGAACTGAATCCCCATTTCTATTATGAATGTGAACAATCCCGAGTCGATGTATTCCAAAGTCGGTTTTGGCTGATTCTAATAATGGAAAAAAGCTATCAGGGCCAATAAGAATATTTTCAATGGTTTGATCTGATACCTCTCGGGATTGATATCCTAGCAGAATCTCAGCACTCGGATTGATCATCCAGATTTTTAAATCAGGTTTCAGTATGATAATTCCATCTTGAACATGGTCAAGGATTTCATTATTCACTCTGATCATCCAATCCTGACTATCAATTTTTGAACGCAAAGCATTCACCAAAATAAAATATTGCAGGATGGATGAAATGGCTGCAGAAAACATATCCAGGATGGAGTGTAAATTCTTAGGTGGCTGTTTTTTCTTTTGTCCAACAACCAATAATGCAGAAGCACTTTTTCCTGGACCCAGTGCAGAAGTACCAAGATAGGATAAATTGCTGATTCTGGCAATTTTATGTAATTCGGTAACAACCCGATGCCCAGGTGTCCATATCGTCGTTTTTTGATCCAACCGAATATCACTGGAAGGCAATGTAAAAGGTAACAAATCGCTCTCTGTATCACCCGGTACACGTGTTAATTCGGGAATATCACTCTCTACCTGATAAATCATCACATGTGGTGTCTCAAAGAAATTTTCTATCAATTTCACAGCTTTCTGCAAAGCGATTATCAATTCTTCTTCTTCGATTAACCTCAATAATTGTTGCATTGTCAGGAAAAGTTGATCTTGCCACGCTTTCTGCTTTTCAACAAATTCTTGTTCTTCGTTGAATAAAACCACGCATCTTGAATTTTTATCATCAATCCCATATTTCCAGGCAAATCCATCAACCGATTGCTTGTTTCGTTTGATTATCTCAAACTCGAATGGTTCACCATAAGCGGAATTTACAATAATATCCAAATTAAATAACAAATCAACGGGTAAATCGGTTAATTCTGAAGGAGAATATGAGGTTAATTTTTGGAAATTTACATTAAAA
The DNA here is from genome assembly GCA_014860845.1 of Anaerolineaceae bacterium. The sequence goes on along the minus strand of JACZIY010000249.1, from coordinate 7,850 downwards.
CTGATTATTTCTTTACGTGGTATATCTATTAAAATCGCTGGTTCCTGGATCACATTTAACAAATTCTTATATATCAAGGCACTCTCATCCTGTGCCTTGCCCAATAAAACTTCCCTGAACCAATTTGGCTTTTCAGAATTCATTAATTTATGGGGCCTGCCTTAAATGTGCTGGAAGGATTCCTTCCATAGCTCGATATTTTGCAACCGTCCTTCTTGCTACTTGAATACCTCTTTCGTTTAATTTCTTCTGGATCTCGGTATCACTGAGTGGTTTAGATTCTGAAGATACAATTTCCCGTAAAATTGTCCTTGCAGAAAGACTTCGATCAAAGAAAGCTGCTAATGGGACAATTTTCTTGTTAGGTAGTTGTACGGATTTTCCAGAAACAGCTCGGGAAATGGTTGATTCGTGAACTTCAAGTTCTTCGGCCAGACTTGCTCTTGTAATTGGTTTCAGAAATTTTTCACCCTTTGTGAGATAAGGTTTTTGGATCATAACCAATTCATGCATCAATCGCTGCATGGTATGATTTCTTTGTTGTAAACACTTCACAAATAAGGAAGCCTTGTCCAAATCACCTTTCATGGCATCTTTTAATTCAGCATCAGTTTCTTTGATTGTCTGTTTATAAAGTGGGCTTACTTGAAGAGTGCCTGAATAAGGCATAACAATTTCAACGATTAGTTGTGATTTTAAGTCATTATTCCCAAATGAGATCAAAACATCTGGTCGATGGTACACATTTGTATCCGGAGAAGATGGATTTCTAACGGATCCCCAATGAGAACGGGCAGGAAATGGATTCAAGTTATCACTGATAAATTCAACAATTTTTTCCACCCGTTGGACACTAATTTTTAGTTTTCTGGCTATTTCAGGGTGTTGCCTTTTACTCAATAAGTCCATGTAATCTTTGATGATTTCATAAGCATACTCAGGTATAGAATTAGAATCAGCTAGTACTTCCAATTGAACTAATAATGCCTGTTGGGGATTTAATGATCCCACACCAATTGGATCTGCTAACTGAATAATCTTTTGCACTTCTTCAATTGTCGAAATCGGAACATGAAAATATCTGGCCACATCCATCAAATTGACGCTCAGAAAACCATCATCGTCCAGATTCGTCAATAAATGCACAGCTATTAATTGTTGATCTTTTGATAATTCCGGAGCGATTTGTTTGATCACATAAGTGGTTAAATCATCTGTTACTGGTGAGAATGGTTCTTCAGAAAAATCAGAATCATCGTAATCGGATCGGGGCACAAAGTCTTCCATGGGAGAAACATAAACGATCGGTTCATCAACATCAGAGTTCATTGGGCGTGAACAAATTGGACAGGCACCATTCTCGGGTAATACACGCTTACAATGAGGACATCGTCGTTCTTCAATAATCTCCAGAGCTGGATTTGATGCTAACTCTGAATCAATCTGCTGTTTGAGTTCAAAGGCCGAGAGAGATAATAAAGTCATTGTCTGCGCTAGGTGCGCTGTGGTAATCGGTTTATGTACCTGATATTGGTATTGGAACATGATTTTGTCCTCACTGATTAAGTATATCTATATGCGTCTATGTTGCAAGTTATATGCCAGACGAGTTTTATGATGTAAAATATGAACCGAGGTACTCAATTTGAAGAAATTATCTGTAAATGTAATTGGCGCTGGATTAGCAGGCAGTGAAGCAGCTTACCAACTGGCAATTGCTGGATTTCAGGTCAATTTATTTGAGATGCGTCCGGTGGTTCAAACAGGGGCACATACTACCGATTATTTTGCTGAATTAATTTGCTCAAATTCATTAGGTTCAAATTTGCCTGACCGCGCTGCTGGTGTTTTAAAAAATGAATTACGCCGAATGGGTTCACTATTGATGAAAATTGCGGATGAATTTGAATTACCAGCAGGAGGCGCATTAGCAGTAGACCGAGATCACTTTTCAGAAAAAGTAACCGGAATCCTCTCTACTCATCCAAATATCAAAATATATAGGGAAGAAGTGAAAGAGATCCCAGCAAACCCTACCATAATCGCATCTGGGCCTTTAACTTCTTCAATGCTATGTCAAAGTATATCTAGAATAACAAACTCAAACAATTTATTTTTTTATGATGCAATTGCGCCTATTGTGAGTTATGAATCCATCAATCTGGATATTGCCTTTAGAGCTTCCCGTTATCAAAAAAGTGAGGATGATAAAGGTGATTACATAAATTGCCCGTTTTCAAAAGAAGAATATGATCGCTTCGTATTTGAATTAACAAATGCACAAAGAATCCAATTAAAAACATTCGAATCACAAATTGATCTGGGTGTTAAAGCTGGTTCTGATCAATATTTCGAAGGATGTTTACCTATTGAAGTTCTGGCAAACCGTGGAGAAAAATCACTTGCATTCGGTCCTTTACGACCAGTAGGAATTTGGAATCCGCATGAAGGAAAGCGCCCTTATGCAGTTTTACAATTGCGCCAGGATAATATTGCTGGAACTTTATATAATTTGGTTGGTTTCCAGACCAATCTCAAGTTTTCTGAACAGAAAAGAGTATTCCAAATGATACCTGGTTTGGAAAATGCTACTTTTGCCAGGTATGGTCAAATGCATCGCAATACTTTTATTGCCTCACCAAAATTATTATTATCAACTTTACAATTCAATCAACGTGATGATTTATTCTTTGCAGGGCAAATCACTGGGGTGGAAGGATATGTGGGTAACATCGCAACCGGTTTATTAGCTGGAATGAATATGAGCAGGTATTTAAATGGGCACGAATTAATCGTATTGCCAAAACAGACAATGTTGGGTGCATTGATCCATTACATCACCCATGCAGACATGCGAGATTTTCAACCAATGAAGGCCAATTTCGGAATTCTTCCCCCAAAGAATGCAAAAGGAAAAAGAGAGCGTGCAAAGTTGTACGCACAGGAGGCAAAAACAAGTTTGGAAATTTATTTATCAGAAATTTTTCCGGAATTGAAGCAATGATCAAACAATTTTTATTGTTCATATTCCTGATGACATTCCTCGTGGGTTGTAATGAAAAACCAACATATGAATTTGATGGCGAGAAAGCTTATGTTTATGCGCAATCTCAGGTTGAATTTGGACCACGCACACCTGGCAGTGAAGCACATCAAAAAACGATTGAATTGATAACAAAAGAGTTAGATTCTTTTGGCTGGACAGTGGATATTCAATCGGAGGAATTAAATGGATATTTGATTCAAAATTTAATTGGAAAATATCCAGCAACTACTTCTGAACCATGGATCATTATTGGCGCGCATTATGATTCCCGATTTTTCGCAAACAAAGATACTAACAGCTCCGATCGATTACAACCCGTTGTTGGAGCAAATGATGGTGCATCTGGAGTAGCGGTTTTATTGGAACTGGCGAGAGTACTCCCAACTGACCTGAATAAAAATATTTGGTTTGTTTTTATTGATGCCGAAGACCAGGGTAATATTGATGGATGGGATTGGATTTTAGGATCCAGAAGTTTTGTAAAAACACTTGAAAAGAAACCCGATGCAGTTGTCATTCTGGATATGATTGGAGATAAAGATCTGAATGTTTATTATGAAAGGAACTCTGATGTAAATCTCCAAAAAGAAATTTGGGATATTGCCGCTAATTTGGGATATGGTGATTATTTCATACCTGAACTCAGACACAGTATTCTGGATGATCACATTCCGTTTATTGAAAATGGAATACCAGCCATTGATATAATCGATTTTGATTACCCTTATTGGCATACATCTGAAGATACAATTGACAAGCTATCGCCTGAGAGCCTGGAGATGATTGGTAAAACTATTTATCATTGGTTATTAGTGCCTTAAAACATTGGAAAATCTTCATCAACTATCATAAACTTCAAGTATGCTGAAACCAACTGAAATATTGCAGAATCTTTTCCCGATAATAGAAAAAAGGGTCGTGCTTGAATTAACAAAGGGATCTCTTCTCAAAGATGAAATAGCAGATCAATTTCAATATTTCTTCAATCACCTAATTCAGTCTGTTGAAACTGGAGATCCATCCTGGTTTGATCCATTGCTTGAAGATTGGGCAAATTCGTTAACACAATCCGATTTAGAAGAAGAGAGTATTATTGTCAATGATTTCATCACTCAATTGATAGCGATAATCAATCAAACAATCGTTGAAAATTCCATACCAGAACAAGCTGTTGTACTAAGTACAATTTTATTGCCTATTTACGCTTACTTATTCAATAAAACTGCAAATATTGAGACGAGCCAAAAAATTCAGTATCTTTCTAAACAAGTAGAAAAAGCCAAATCAGACTTGGCAAAATTGGATGAAAGTAAAAGTAATTTTGTTGCTGTGGCAGCGCACGAATTAAAAACACCATTAACTTTAATTGATGGGTATACATCCATGTTAATTGATGTGATATTAAAACGAAATGATAATGATTTATTGGTTTTTACCAATGGTATTTTGAATGGATCAAAACGATTACGTGGAATTATTGAAGATATGATCGATGTTTCCTTGCTGGAGAATGATTTATTAAACCTGAATTATCAACCCTTTTGGTTAAATCGAATTCTCGAATTTGTTTTGTTAGAACTCTCACCTGTGAGTAAGGATCGCGAAATAACTATAAATATTCACGATTTTGATGGTTATAAATTAATGAATTATGGGGATTCAGAAAAGCTTATCCAATTATTTAAAAACCTGATCATTAATGCGATTAAATTTACACCTGATGGTGGAATTATCAACATCAATGGTAGAAAATTAACCGGTTTTGTTGAGGTTTTGATTTCTGATACAGGAATTGGTATAAATCAGGAAGATCAGACGATCATCTTTGAAAAATTTAATCGTCTTGGTAACATAGCATTACATTCCAGTAGTAAGACAAAGTTCAAAGGTGGTGGACCAGGCCTGGGGCTACCCATCGCAAAGGGAATCGCAGAGGCACATGGAGGTTCAATCTGGGTTGAATCTTCCGGATATAGTGAAACTGATTTCCCAGGCTCAACATTCCATATATTATTACCACTTTTGGATAAATTGCCGGAAAATGACAATTGAGGAAATGATTCTATGACAAAAAATTCTTTTATCAAACCAGCTGACAGAATAGCATCATTCAAACCCTATTACTTTGCCACATTGGCAAAGAAAATTTCTCAACTTCAGGAAAATGGTGTTGATATTATCAAAATTGATATGGGGTCACCAGATTTACCTCCTGAAAAATTCATTATTGATAAACTAACCGAATCCGCAGCCTTGCCAAATAAACATGGATACACCCCCATGGGTGGAAGCCCAGAATATCGAAAAGCAATAACGTATTATTATGAAAAAAGATTTGGTGTTAAATTAGACCCGTTTTCCGAAACAGTTGGACTAATTGGATCTAAAGAAGGTTTATTCAATATGACCCAAGCTTTGGTAAATCCTGGAGATTACGTCATTGTCCCTGATCCTGGGTACCCAGTTTATTCAGCCAGTACAAAAATTGCAGGCGGAATAATCTACACACTTCCACTGCTAAAGAAAAATGGCTTTTTACCGGATTTGTCATCAATACCACAAGAAATAATCCAGAAAACAAAAATATTCTGGATCAATTACCCTAATAATCCTACTGGAGCAATTGCTCCATTTTCATTCTTTGAGGAAATTATTGATTTTGCGAAAAAGAATCAAATTATTATTGCTCATGATGCCCCATATGTGGATGTATGCTTTGATGACTACATTGCCCCTAGCCTATTGCAGGTTGAAGGAGCAAAGGATGTAGCGGTTGAATTCAATTCATTATCTAAAGCATATAATATGGCTGGTTGGCGATTAGGAATGGCGGTTGGAAATGCTGATATCATTGGTTATATTCACACATATAAAAGCCAGATGGATACCTCACTATTTGGTCCCATAATCGATGCAGGCATAACTGCCATCACTGGCGATCAGTCATGGTTGAAGAATAGAAATGCGATTTATCAAACCAGAAGAGATATTGTTGTCAATGGATTAAAAGAAGCAGGATTCGAAGTCGAAACTCCTCCCGCCGCAATTTATATTTGGGCACAACTGCCTGCAGGATTTCAAGATAGTATGTCTTTCTGCAACCAATTATTAGAAGAAACTGGTGTAAGTGTGACCCCCGGTGTTGTTTATGGGCAATATGGTGAAGGATATTTACGAGTCTCTTTAGGCACCAAAACAGAGAGAATTCAAGAAGCTATGGAAAGAATCAAGCTTTGGATGAAAGCAAAATAAGGAAAATATGTCAAAGAAAAATCCAGAACCCACAAGAATGGCGAATGAAAAAGCTTTTTTAGTTGGAGTAGATATTCACAACCAGAACAACTGGCTTTCTCTAGAAGATTCATTAGAGGAATTGAGTCTGCTGGCATCTACAGCAGGTCTGGAAGTAGTAGGCGAAGCAACCCAAAGCCTCTCTCATCCCAACCCCGAAACCTTCATTGGATCAGGAAAAGTTCAGGAAGTGATTGCGCTAGTAAATGAAACCATGGCTGATGTGGTCGTTTTTGATGAAGAATTATCTCCCAGACATCAAAGAGAATTAGAAAAGAGTTTTGGTGATAAAGTGCGTATTATTGATCGTACTGCTTTGATTTTAGACATTTTTGCACAACACGCAGATACAAGAGAAGGAATTTTACAGGTTGAATTAGCACAATATGAATATCGGTTACCTCGATTAACTCGTGCATGGACACATCTGGCCAGACAGGCTGGTGGTGGCGCTGGTCGAACAGGGAGTGTTGGAGGTGTCGGATTGAGGGGACCTGGTGAAACACAGCTTGAGGTTGACCGCCGTGAAATTCGCAATAAAATTTCTAATTTGAAAAAAGAACTTGAGAAAGTCAGGTCTCATCGTAGCCGTTACCGATTACAAAGAAAACGATCCCAAATCCCAACAGTCGCTTTGGTTGGTTATACAAATGCAGGAAAATCAACATTATTAAATTTCATTTCCAAAGCAGAGGTTTATGTTGCGGATCAATTATTTGCTACATTAGACCCAACCACTAAACGTGTTATTTTACCCGACAATAATGTTAGTTTGTTTACAGATACAGTAGGATTTATACAAAAACTTCCGACCCAATTGATCGCAGCTTTTCGAGCTACCCTGGAAGAAATAAATGAAGCCGATTTGTTATTACATATAGTAGACATAACCCACCCCAGTGCCCAATCACAGTGGCAATCTGTTCAAGAAACATTATCCATTTTAAAAGCAGATCACATTCCCTCCATAACAGTACTCAATAAAATAGATAAGCTTCCTGAGCCGGAATTGGCACAGGAAATATCTCAGAATTATAAAGATGCCATTGCTATATCTGCAAAAACAGGTATTGGCGTAATTGATTTGTTAAGAATGGTGGAAAATGAGTTATTTTTCAGTTATGTTCCTGTGAATGTAAATTTACCCTACCAACAAGGTCGTTTGATTTCTATTTTTCATGAACAGGGAAAAATTGAGAAAATCTCTCATAAAAAAGGTGGAGTGATGATTGTAGGGAAAATACCTGTGAGATATGTATCGTTATTTGAACATTACTTTTCAACCGCAGGAATTGATGATGATGAAGAATGATAAGACTAATTTTTCCAAATTATTATCAAACCTTTCAAGTTTTTTTTCCAATCGCAAAGGTTTGTTGATTTTCATTGCCATTATTCTTGTGATCCTAAATTTTATTCTAGGTTTGATTACCAATAGTTGGGTTGCTCAAACAAATATATTACTGCATTTAGGTATCGTGATAGGTTTTCTGGGCATATTAGTGGCCTGGGC
>JACZIY010000248.1 GCA_014860845.1 Anaerolineaceae bacterium | reverse complement strand
TAGGTGTTAGTCTGATCACGGAGCAGAATCAAAACGGAGAAATTTTCATTATTGCAATGGATAGCTGCGAAACATATCGATTGAGCGAAGTGAGTGGCATGCTGGATGCTGTAAACATTCCATAATGCGATTCTGATGGGGGAGCCAACACATGATTATGGCTCCCCCATCCCCAAATACTGGAGGTTTTGAATTGAACATAAAGTACATCCTGCCATTCCTGTTGATCCTGAGCTTAAACGCCTGTTCAGTGGGTACACCAGACCCTTTACCAGAACCGACAGTTACCATGCAAGTGCAATACACCGATATTCCAACCTTCACACCGATTCCAAGCAGGCTAATACCGACTCCTACAACTACTGCCATGCCAACACAAACCGCAACCTTATCGGCTTATTCATCAGATATCAATTTCACATTTATCTCTGAGACAATTCCTGATGGAACGAGATTCGATCCAGGTGAAGTTTTTCGAAAAACATGGACAATTAAAAATAGCAGCACCCAATCTTGGGAAGGTTTCTCGTTAGCAATTGAATCTTCTTCACCAGATGGTGAGTTATTAGGAAGTCCAACGATTATTTCTCTTCCTGTTTCCGTTTCATCCGGTCAAACAGTTAATATTGCTGTGGATTTAATAACCCCCTTGCAGGATGGATATTACTCAGTTTATTATCACTTACAGGATCAGATAGGCACACCTGTAGAAAACACCCGGATCTGGGTCAATATCATAGTCGGGAATGCAAATCCCTTTACCAGCCAATCCATATACGCAACTTACCAATCCTCCAATATGGAGTTCGGTGTATTTAAAGTATATTTTTGTATGCATATGCCGGATGAACGCCAATGGTATCCCTGGAATGTGTCTTTAATTATCACTGACAAGCATTACCAGCCCGAAGGAAGCCGGATCGATCCAATCGGGGCGACAACAGATTTCAAGTGCTTCACTTTCAGCTATCCAAATGAAGTCTCACCCAATACAGACTTTCAATTATCTATCGACCGAATTGAGTTACCCCCGGAAGTCCATCTGGAAGAAAATTGTCTTCGAGCTCAAAGCAGTTTAAAAGTCACTTATCCGGAATTAAGTTTTTCTTGTTCTGGTCCAGGTTCTTTTTACACCAACCTGGTATTACCGCCAGGCATGACCACAGCCGAAGCTGAACGATTGATCTTGGATGCTATGTCAAGTACAATTTATGGTCCTTGGATTGTGGAAGGCAAATCACCTTAAGTTACGAATTCTTCATCTCAAACACCAGGGATGGAAATTTCTGCTTGACCATGTTCATGTGGTAGGTTTCGTGGAATAGCGCGACGTATTTTTTCTCTGAATCCAGACAAACCAGATTGTTGCTACGCTCATTGATGCGTTTGATATCTTCTTCCAGGCCGGTCACCCAACGGGCAATGTCTATGCCGAGTCTTTCCAGTGTGGTGGGGACATTGTATTCATTATCCAGACGTGCCTGCACCACATCAAACTGCAATTCACCCACCACAGCCAGGATCGGTTCGCGTTTAAAGGCATCCACATTGTAAAGCACCTGTACAGCTCCTTCCATCTCCAATTGTCGCAAACCTTTGATGAATTGTTTCTGTTTCCCCAGATCCTGCAAACGTAACAGGGCGAAATGCTCCGGATGAAAGCGTGGAATAGGCGCAAATTTTATAGGTTTGAGTTCACTCAACGTATCGCCAATTCCCAAATCCCCGGTGTTGGGAATGCCCAGGACATCGCCGGGATAAGCCTCTTCGATGATCTCCCGTTCGTTCGCGAATAATTTATAGGGGCGTTGCAGCTTGAGGGTCTTACCAGTTTGAGCGTGAATCACATCCATACCGCGCGAGAATTTCCCGGAGCAAATGCGCAGGAACGCCACACTGTCACGATGCTTGGGATTCATATTGGCTTGTATCTTGAACACAAAACCTGTGAATCCCTCATCTGAAGGATCAACCGTTCCCTGATCACTCTCATACGGTTGTGGCGGAGGTGCCAGGTGAATGAAGGATTCCAGAAATAAGCGTACACCGAAATTTGTTAGCGCACTACCAAAATAAACAGGTGTTTGCTCCTCTGCTAACATACGTTGATGGTTGAACTGAATTCCCAGTCCATCGAGTAATTCAATATCCAACTGAACCTGATCAATATAATCCCTATTCATTATTTTTGCATCCAACAGCGATTTGAATGTATAGAATTTCTCCGGTGCCATGCGTTCATTTCGTAAGGTACGTTCGTAAAGGTAAATTCCTAATTTTCGGCGATCATAAACCCCTTTGAAATTGATCCCATCTCCTAAGGGCCAGTTGATCGGGACCGGTTGCATTCCCAGTACATTTTCAATTTCATCCAGTAAGGCCAATGGAGCCTGTGCTGGACGATCCATTTTATTGATAAAAGTGAATACTGGGATTCCTCGCTGGCGGCAGACATCAAACAACTTGCGCGTCTGTGGCTCAATCCCTTTGGCAGCGTCCAGCACCATCACAGCGCTATCGACTGCAGACAGGGTGCGATAAGTATCTTCCGAAAAATCCTGGTGACCAGGTGTGTCCAGCAAATTGATCACATGACCCTGATAGGGAAATTGAAGCACCGTGGAGGTGATCGAAATACCGCGCTGGCGTTCCATTTCCATCCAATCCGAAGTGGTATTACGTTGGCTACGCCTGGCACGCACGCTCCCCGCCAGATCGATGGCGTTACCATACAATAGCAACTTCTCAGTCAGCGTGGTTTTACCTGCATCCGGATGCGAAATAATCGCAAATGTGCGCCGGTTGGTGATCAATTTTTCTGGTGCTCTTTCAATGCTTTTTTCCATTCAACTCCACTGCTCTGATTTTCTCTGAGTTTATCGTAATCATCAGATTGCTTTTTACCACGTATAATTCTTCCATTCAATAACGCAGGAATGATGGTTCCCCCAACCATCGCACAGTTCTACGCCTGATTACGAATCGCTCATTCCATCATCACGAAGCC
>JACZIY010000247.1 GCA_014860845.1 Anaerolineaceae bacterium | reverse complement strand
GTATCAGTTATATTCATCATGATGATCCATGATAAACAGATTTGAAAAACTAACATTTTCTATCAATCACTCAGTGTCTTTTCAATAATTAACGGTCAGGGTGTTTTTGGTGTGCAGGTGCACACCAAAAACACCCGCTCGCCCCGATTTATTGAGAATTACATAATTCCGTTATAATTTTGTAAACTCGCAAAACCAGAAGGTCAGAGAATTATGCAACAATCGATTATTAATGTAACCATTGTGGTACCAGATTATGACGAAGCCATCGCTTTTTACACTCAGGTTTTGGGATTCAACCTGCTGGAGGATACCGACATGGGTGGCGGAAAACGCTGGATACGTGTCTCCCCACCTGGAAGCAATGGAACCAGTCTCCTCCTGGCACAAGCTACCAATCCCGAACAAGCCAGCCGGATTGGCAACCAGACTGGAGGACGAGTCTTCCTCTTCCTGCAAACCGATGATTTCTGGCGTGACTATCCCACCCTCAAAGACCGTGGACTCCACTTCATCGAAGAACCACGCCAGGAACCCTACGGGATCGTCGCCATCTTCGAAGATCTCTACGGCAACCGCTGGGATTTCATTCAGTACACTGAACTATGATTTGTATGATTATATGATGGACAATGATTAATAATGTAGTTTTCTCAAACTTCGTTGTTTTTTCTTATCAGCTTATGATCTAATTATCTCATCAACTTATTTTCTTTATTTTCCTACCAGCTACTTGCTACGAGCTACCTGCTAACTCACCACACTTCCCCCACTCGCCACTCAACCGACACTGCTGAGTCCAGATCTAATTCTGGCGTCTTGGGCAAACGGTAAATCATCACGTTTTCATCAGGAGGAGAAAGGACCAGACCTGTCCAGGTTCGTTCATACATCGGTCCTCGCCACAACTCCCAACCCAAACGGGCATAATAATCAACACTGAATGGTGCGAGCCCGGCGATATCAAAATCCTGTATTTCCTCCACCACCTTTTTCATGATGGCGCTTGCAAATCCCCTGTGCTGAAAATCAGGATGAGTAGCCACAGCTTCTACATAAGCAGTTCGTAGAAGTGGTAATCCTTCTGGTTGAAGGTAACGCATAACCCATAATGCATGGCTTACCAGTTCCCCTTCATATTCACCCAATACATGCACCGGATCCACAAACTCACTAATGATCACCCCCATATCTTCATCGTAAGCCAGGTCACACAGCGCAACCACCTCTTCGCGCTCCTCAGGTGTCTAATCCTTCCCCGGCACCACCCGAAATGTCAGCTCCTTCTCCCCATCCATCCTCAACACACACCTCCACCCAACCCTAAATTCCTTTCATTGTTAATCTTCAAATTCACAAAGTTTCTTTACTGTTAATCAAACCCTCTGCTAACTGTCCACTGGAGACTCTCAACTTTTTTCTTTTGCCTCGAGCCTTCAGCCTATTACCTTTACAAGCTACCAGCTACAGGCTACGAGCTATACGCTATCTCTTCTCCCACATCAATCCCAGCATATTCCCATCCGGATCCTTCAAGAAGGCCATCCACAATTCATGGTCCGGCATCTTTGCCACCAATTCCGGTTCTTGTTCAAAGACCACGCCACGGGTTTTCAAAGTCTCAACAGCAGATGGCAAATCCTCCACCTTGTAATAAATGATCGAAGCATACTGATTGGGCTGTCCTTTAGCCGGTACATCCAGCAACAATCGCACACCGTCACAATCAAAAAACGCCAATCCGGGAGGAGCCTGAAACAAAAACCGCATTCCCAACACATCCCGGTAGAATGTCACCGCCCGCTCCAGATCAGCAACCGGAATGGCAATCTGCCCAATTTGATTTACGCGAAAATTATCCGACATCCCATCACTCATGAATTATCCTTTATTAAAAAATTCTAAGCAAAAAAGGAATTAATTCAACACTTAAAAGATGGTTTGATGAACTTTATAAAAGTCATTGTTTGAAGGAAGGTAATAGATTTTTTCAAATCTCAGAAACAGAACCTCTTAATATTTCCTTATTTTGAGACGACAGCTGGGATAGGACCTTTGCGTTTGCTGGCAATGAGAGTATATCCACTTCCTGCCAGGAACAAAAATCCAGCCACCGTCATGGAAACAAATCCGTTGAAACTCTGGTATAAAAATCCTCCTAAGGGTGGACCAAAAATATTACCGATAGCTGTCCATTGATTATAGGCAGCCTGCGCTACAGATTGTTCTGACGCCTGTACCTGAATGGCAATCAAGGTGATATGCGCTGGTCGCATGGATGCTGTCGTCATAGATAGCAATAGATTCACAACCATAAAGGCCCAAAAACCAGCACAAAATGGCAAGACGACATAGAAGATGGCAGCTGATACCATGCCAAAAAGAATGTTTCCCCACAAACCAATCTTCTTCACCGACCATTCCACCAGAAAGACGTTGACCAACACAATGGATAAAGTTCCCGTGGAAAGAATAATTCCGGTTTGACTGGTACCCAACCCTGATTTGCCGGTGAGCAAAGGCAAAATCGTTTGGAAAAATCCGGTTGGAAATGCTATTAAAAATGCAATTAACAATAATGGCCCTACCGGTGTTCGCAGATATTGGAATATCTGTCCAAAGGAAGTTCTTGTGGCGCTCAACGGATTTAAGGATTGGTTTTGAGCGGATTGCCTTACTTCAACCGGTAATGACTCCTTTAAAAATGGGAACATCAATACTCCGATTGCCAGGGCAATCAACGCCAATACTCCAAAGGGTAAATTTGTATTGATCTCTGCCAGAAAACCTGAAGCCAATGGTGGAAGGAGAGCACCAAACATTTGGGCTGCCTGCATATAGGCGATTACTTTGCTGGTTTTTTCCGGTCCACCTACATCGGTTGCGTAAGCTGTGGCTACAGCCAGTGCACCACTGGCGAATAATCCGCCAATGAAAGCCCCAACATAAACCAAAGGCATACTTCTGGCGAAATAGAAGCAGGCGTACCAGGCCGCAAAACCGAGCATGCTGATGATCAGCACAGGACGGCGCCCCCTGCGATCCCCATAATAACCAACGATAGGACCAGAAATGACGGCAATGAGGGCGGTTAAACCCAGAACCAGTCCAATTTCAATTTCACTGCCACCCATGTCCTTTACAAAGAAAGGCATGATTGGCATAGCTGCGGTAAAACCAGCCACACCCATAAAAGCGACCAGATAAATCAACCACATACTCTTTTTCATATTGGCTCTCCTAAATTCCAAAAATTTAAACCACCATTGATCCCATTTCACCAAGCATGCTGGCGATTTCATCCGGAATGGTTTCAGGGTCAACCCCTAATTGACGACAAATGATTAATTTGTGTGCTACCAACTCAATCATTTCCGTCATGTCAGCTGCACGACGCAGATCGGAACCCGCTACCACCAGACCATGATTGTTCATGATGGCAGCAAATCCTTTTTTACCCATAGCCTTTCCTACTTCATCACCCAATTCAGGGGTACCGGGCATAATAAATGGCACTACTGGTATTTGACCAAAGAAGCAGGCATCAGCTGAAATCGGTTGCCAGGGAGTTTTGGTCAATGCCATCAAGGTGGAATACATTGCATGTGCATGTACAACTGCTTTTACATCCGGACGATCTTGATAGATCGCACAATGGACACGCCTTTCACTGGAAGCGTTAAATTGAGCACCACCAATGATATTTCCATCCAGATCTATCCGCACCATCATATCAGCGCGCAGGCTAGCTTTATTCAATCCGCTAGGGGTAATCCATAATTCATTGGGGTTATCATCGGTGCGAGCGCTGATGTTTCCACCGGTAAAGGTGATCATACCTTTCGCATAAAGTTCGTTATTAATTTCCAGAATCGTATCGCGGATGTCTCCTGTTTTGTGAATAACAGCTGGCACACTCGCAACGGGTGTGGTACCACTCACCGATGGTTGTGCAGAAGTACTCGCCTGAGGGGTTGTTGGCAGGGAAGGAGCAACTGCGCCACTCAATCCAGGATCTCCCACTTCAGAGACAGCTTGTTTATATAAACCGCCAAAGTTAAGTTTCTGCATCACCATAGCCTTCATCATATTGCCACCAACAGAAAGCTTTCCGGACTTAAAGGCTGCGGTTCCATCCAACCGACCACTGAACATTCCATCCAATGTGGCTGCATCTGTTTTGATGGTCACATCCACTTTCATGGGTGCTTCCCCCATTCCACAGGTTACATTTCCGTCCACAAAACTGGTATAGAATTGGGTGCCGGCGTCCTTAATTTGGTAAAGGAATGTAACATTTTTACCTTTCGCAAAAGATTGAGTCTCAGCATCCTTATTCATAAGTTGGACATACCGTTCAATCACGCGGTTGAAAGTGTCAAAATTCGGCGCACTGGTTGGTGGCACAGGCGGTATTGAGGCCACTACTTGAGCAGAAGTTACTTGCACGGCTGCGGGTTGTTGAGCACCCAACGTGGATAAATCTCCAGCGCCACCCATTTTATCTCTGGCAGCCACATAGACCGGACCAAAATCAAGTTTTTGCATGGCCATTGCCTTGAGCATATTTCCACCCACGGAAAGCCGACCTTCAGAGAAAGCTTTTCGCCCATCTACGCGACCAGTGAACATTCCATCGAAGGTGTCAGCGTCCAATTTAACAGTCACATCCGGTTTAAAAGGTGCTTCACCCATACCTGCATCGACTTTTCCGCCAGCAAAACCCATAAAGAATAAAATGGATGTATTTTTCAACACAAATTGAAAAGACACCTTATTTGTTTTCGCAAAAGTTTGTGCTTTCTCATCAATGGACAAATCAGATAGAAATTTTTCCAGAATAGCTGCATAATGTTTTTCAGCTGTGCTTATTCCTCCAGGAACACTCATCTCTGATGAAATTACTTCTTGGCTGGCAGCTTCTTTCTCTTTTCCGCCAATCAATTTCTTTAGACTACCCAGCAATCCACCACCTTTTGGTTTCTCCTCCATGTTGGATGTAGACGCTTCTTCCTGTCTGGCTTTCAAATCCAGATCTGTCATACCCGGACCGGGTCCTTTTGCCCGTTCAGCGAGAGCTGCCTGATCCAGTTTCCGCTCCCCACTCCAGCGGAATCCAGCAAATGTCACCGGGTTTAAGATGTACTTTGGCGGCTCCCCTCGCAGCAAACGTTTTAATTCATCAACAATAATTTCTCCCTGGTGAATACCAACTTCGCTCGTATTGCCACCGATATGAGGAGTTGCGATGACATTCTCAAACGCAAATATGGGATCATCGGATCCGGGAGGTTCAACCGGAAAGACATCCAAAGCCACACCACCCAGTTTTCCACTCTTCAAGCAATCCAGTAAAGCATCGTGATCAACCAGGGCTGCCCGGGCTGTGTTAACCAGATATGCGCCAGGTTTCATGCGATCGAAAGCAGATGCATTTATCAATCCTGTGGTTTCATCCGTCACCGGTGCATGTAAACTGACAATATCACTTTTGGATAACAACTCATCCAGATCAACTTTGATCGCCCCAAATAAGGCAGCTTCTTCAGCACTCAAATAGGGATCATATATCAGACAGTTAACGTCAAAAGGCAGTAATCTCCGCACAACCTTACGCCCGATCGCACCCCCACCAATGACTCCAACTGTCTTATGCCAGAGCTCATTAGCCTTCAAAGTAAAATACGCCTGCCCCATACGTCCCATATCGCCGGCTTCTCCCCCCGGCTGGCGTAAGAAGTCCGTAGCTTTATCCAGTTTTCGAACCAACATCAACATAAAGGAAACAGCCAGGTCAGCCACTGCATCGGCGTTACGTCCCGGGGTATTGATAACGGGTACACCAGCAGCCGTACAGGCTGGAATATCCACATTAACTGGATTTCCACGACAAGCAACCACCACTCTTAAATCCTTGGCTCTTTGCAAGACGCCAGCACTGACCATATCCACCTCTGTTACCAGAACCTGGTATCCAGCAATTGCGTCCACCATCTCATCACCTTCTAGCAATGTGCCGGATTCTGAATATGATTCGTACTTGACCTCCCCCAATTTTTCCAACATTTGAATCGCTTCCTGGCCTGCATTCGCACTGACATAAATCCGTGGGCGGAAAGTTACATCTCGATCCGATTCCTCACTTTCTGATGCCAATTGCATGGCCTGCATAATGCTATCCGTCGCCACAGCATCCGCTCCAGCGCGCTGGTCTAGATGTCCACGCCAGGTTTTATAAAGTTCTAGATATTGATCTGCATAACGATCGGGTTTAATATCCATTAAACCCTTTGTCATTTCTTCCGCGGCTTTGGTCAGCGATGGATACAACCCTGCACCAAAAGCAGCACAAATTACTGCACCAAAAGCAGATGTTTGCTGTCCACCATCGCAATGTAACGGTAAATTATACACATCAGCGATAATTTGTTGCAGTAATTTGCTACGCGTCATGCCACCACCCGCATGAACGCTTTGTAGTTTAACACCAGAGACAGCCTGTGCCTGATCAGCATTCGCTCTTGTACCGAAAGCCATTCCCTCCAAGACTGCTCTTGCCAGATGGGATCGTCCGTTCGGTCCACTGGGAACGGTCATACTCGAAAATGTAAGCCCATCCACCGGCAACCCAAGAGAGGAAGCATTAAAGATCTGTGAACCCAGGGTGGAAATCACCCCACTTGCTCCCGGTACACTGTGTTGAGCATCTCCAGCCAACGCAGCCACCGGTGCGGGAGAATCTGCATAAAGAATGCCAGCCATCCATTCCAGCGTGGTGCCCATGGCACCTGCATTACTTTCCACCACATAGGCATTGGGAATCGCATGCATGCCCGTCCAGGTTCTTTTGTTGGGATCAAGTACTGGTGAACTTGTGGTTACCATCACCGGGGTCGTACTTCCAGCAATGATGCCGATTTCACCCGGTCCAACAATTCCTAGACCCAGCAATCCCAATTGCGTGTCTGCGCCACCCGCTGCGATTGGAATCCCTGCCTGCAAGCCCAGCTCTTCGGCCGCTTTTGGACTCAGCGTCCCTATTTTTTCTCCAGTTTTTACAATGCGGGGAAAAATGGATTTAGGTAAGCCCAATTCATCAATAAGACCCCATGCCCAATCGTTTTTGGCAAGATCAAATAAACAGGTTTCACCTGCCTGAGTTGGCTCACTGACTGCCACCTGACAAAGCATATATGCCATCCAATCGCTAATGGTCAAAACTTTATACGTTTGTGCCAATAAATCCGGATGGTTATTCTTGATATAGATCAATCGCGGTGCCATCAGTACTGGGCTTGGTACATGACCGCTGATACGATACACTTCATCTCCGCGTTCACCTTGCAAATCCATGCTCTCACTGATTGCCCTGGCATCCTTGTTCGGTACAGCTAATAAAGGAACCCCTTCTTTATTGATAAGTACCAACCCATGACGCATACTGCTGACAGATATCCCAGCCACTTCCCCGGGTTTTGCCCCGGCGCGCTGCAATGCCTCACGTGTGATCACACATAATTCCTGCCAGCGTTCAGACCAACCAAGATTATAAGCATAGGAACCTGCTTCAGGAGCAGGTGGTAATTGCCAGGAACAGGTTGAAAGAGTGTATTGGTTCTTCTGAATATCATAAACCAATGCTTTTCCGCCACTACCCCCCAGATCCAAACTTATTAAAAACCGTGATGACATTTAAACCTCCTGATTAATAAATTATGATTCATCGCTTGGATGATTTAGTAACCGCAGCGCTGTTTCCTCATCCGTGACCAAAATATCGCAAAACTTGTGGATCATGGCAACTTTGATCGCTTGTACTTTGTTGACACCACCTGCTACGAGAATTTTTAAGGGGATTTTTTTCAATTCATTGATTTCCAATCCAATCGTCCGTTTATTGAGCGTTAATTGAATTTGTTCTCCATTGACATCGTAAAAGCGTCCCAACACATCGCCGACCGCCTTTTTTTTCTTAAGTTCGTTCATATCCTGATCATTCAGGTATCGCATCTGGAATAAGATAGCGCTATAATCGGTTGCACCTACACTAAAAAATGCCATCTGGCTGGATGAAGCCATCTGTAGGGCATTGATAACAGCTGGTTGTTGCATAAAAATCTCATAGGCAGATGGATCTGCAAGGTAGGAAGGAGCAGGAATGTAAATGACTTCCCCCCCGGTTTTAATCGCTAAGCGGGTAATGGTATCAAAACTATGTGGTACACCATGTTCCTTTAAATCCAATCCACCAGTCAGGCTGATAAACCGGCAAGGAATCGGATTTTCTGGTCCAAAATAATCAGGAATAAAGGAGATCGTTCGACCAACTCCAATCCCAACTGTTATTCCTTCCTGGAGGTGATGGGATAATACTGCTGCTGCCCCTTGGGCAATAATCGACTGCTGATCCTCTGAATGATGCGCAGATCGCACACAAATGACATCCAATAATCCATATTGTTTACATAAGCGACTGGATAGCTCATATATATTGGCGAAATCCGTTTTGATCTTAATTTCAACCAGACCCAGTTCCCGGGCTTCCTTGATCATGCGATTGATGGTAACGCGTGAAAAGCCCAGTTTTTCCGCAATTTCAGCCTGTGTTTGATCGTCCTGGTAATACATCCAGGCAATCCTCGCAAGCAATTGATGACGAGAGATCGTATTATCATCCATTGATTATTAAAATAAGGGGTTTACAAAATTTCACGGTATGTTATTATTGTAACAATCCTTAAGTGAAAGTCAACCCCATTTCCTTACCGAAATTTCATTGTAAAATCTAATAAGAGGTGCAGCAATGGTACATGGCGTGATGGGAAAAGTACTATTTATTGATCTCTCAACGGGCCAAAGTTCTGTAGAGGAATTACCGGATTCGTTTTATGAGCGGTATCTTTCCGGTCTGGGATTAGCAGCTAAAATCCTCTATGAGCGCATCCCCGCTGGGATCGATCCATTCAGCCCAGAAAATATTCTGGGGTTCGTTTCAGGGGTGCTGGCAGGTACTGGCAGTATGTTTGGAGGACGTTTTCTGGTAGTCGGCAAATCTCCACTAACATTTGGCTGGGGAGATGCCAATTGCGGTGGCAATTTCGCACCAGCCATAAAATTAAGCGGTTATGACGGCATCTTTTTTTCAGGTCGGGCTAAAACACCTATGTATGCCCATATCAATCATGGCGTAGTGTCTCTCCATTCTGCAGAAGGCTTATGGGGAATGGATGCCATCGAAACCGAAGATATATTACAGCAACGACACGGTAGTAGAGCAGGTGTAGCCGCAATTGGACCAGCGGGAGAAAATCTTGTCCGCTTTGCCGGGATTTCTAATGACGATGGTCGCATGGCTGCCCGTTCAGGATTGGGTGCAGTGATGGGTTCAAAAAATCTCAAAGCACTGGTGTTGGAAGGAAAAACACGAACGACCAAAGCCAATTCAGAGGAAGTAAAAAAATATGCTAAATCAGTCAGTGGACTGATGCCCAAAGGCAAAAGCAAAATGCCAGCCTGGTCTGTCACCCCACTGGGTAGATTAATGGCAGGCATGAAGACGAATTTCCGCATTGATGGCTTGATGTCCTTACCCCCTTTCAGTGAATGGGGAACCGCCACAGCCAACGAATTGAGCATTCTGACGGGTGATTCTCCGGTAAGAAACTGGCGGGGACATCCTTCGATGTTTAAGGCATCCAATGTTGGTATTCCAAAAATCGAGGTAACGCAACGGAAAAAATATCATTGCACCGCCTGCCCATTAGGTTGTGGCAGTATTACGGAAATGAAAGCAGAACCGGGAAAGACTCATCGGCCAGAATATGAAACTGTCACAGCCCTTGGCGCGAATCTATTAAATGAGGATATTGATAGTATTTATCATCTGGGTGACACCTGCAACCGCTTGGGGTTGGACACCATCTCCACCGGTTCCGTAATTGGTTTTGCCTTTGATTGTTATGAACAGGGGATTATTTCCAATGATGACACCGGTGGGATTCAATTGAAATGGGGAGACCCCGAAGTGATCATGAAGCTCGTGAAGCAAATTGCCTATCGAGAAGGGGTTGGTGACCTCCTGGCTGAAGGGGTTCGCCTGGCTGCACAAAAATTGGGACCAGCCTGCCTGCCTTTTGCATTTCATGCTGGTGGGTCAGAGCTACCCATGCATGATCCCCGGCTTGATCCCGCCTGGGGTGTCAGTTATGTCAGCGATCCCACCCCGGGGCGCCATACCATCACCAACACAGCAGAGTATGAAATGTTCCAGTTGTGGACTCGCGTCAATTGGGCACCAGAACCTCCGCGCTCTTACCCCAAAAAGAAAAAATACCAGGATAGTGAAGAAAATGCGATGATGAATGCGGCTGGCACCGTCTATAAGGCCATCATGGACTGTGCTGGGGTGTGTTTATTTGGTGCCCACCTCGGTTCATCCCGGCTGGGAATTTTTGATTTGTTAAATGCCGTGACGGGGTTTAAGTTCAGCCCGGATGAGTACATGGAAATTGGCAAACGCATCCAGGATCTGCGTCAATGGTTTAATATCAAACATGGCATCCAACCCGCAGAGGTTCAAATAAACCCATTGGTTTTTGGTGATCCACCGGTAACGAAAGGTCCACAAAAAGGATTGCATTTCGATATTTTTGCCATGCGGTGCAGCTTCTGGCAGGCAATGGGATGGGATGCAAAAACCGGTTATCCATTGCGTCCTGCGGAGGATCTTTGATCACCATCACAATGATAGCCCCTTTTCAGGTGCAAGGATTGCAAGACCATGACAGTCTACAAATCCCCAACGATATCAGTGTTTTTGAATTATTACGGTTGTCCAAAGCACCTATCCATGCCTATGCATTTCCTGTCTCGGTGAATAGTGATATCGTAAAAAAGAGCTGCCGTCTGAAAGATGGTGATGTAGTGGTGTTTGTTACACCGATCAGTGGAGGATAGATCCTGATGAAAGAAGTCTGTAGAAGCCATTTTTTCGCCAGCCATGAGCCATCAGCAATCAGCTATTCAAACGGCTGCCGGATGACCGTCTTCCACCTGGCTGGATCTGCTTTGCGAATATCCGTCAGATAGATCTCATGATGCTTCCCCCGACCTTCTCCCCTGGCATCGATAAACTGATGTACTTTATCCACCGTGGGTCCTTCTTCCGAAAACGGACCGATGTGCATAATCTGGGCCGCTTTCCCCTCTGCATAAGACTCAAGTCTCAGCTTTGAAATCGCTGCCGGATTCTTCTTCTTTTTGACATCCTGGATGGTTTTCTCGACCATCTCGCCGGTCACAAAAGCTGGCTGCATAATCATCATCGTCCACAACCAGTTTGATTTATCTCCAGCGGTGAAAGCAGACATATCCTCCGCCCACCACAGACCTTCCAACGGCATCACCCCATAATCGATCGCCAGTGAACCCTTCTTGACCATAAATTTCAAGGCATAGGACACCTGAAATAGCACTTCAACGGCCCCGGCATATTCCTGGCTGGTATTGGGGTCCCCCCTGCCGTCCACCATCAAGAAGTTCATCTCTGGCACATCGACCGCCACGACTTCTTTGGTGGATGGTTGATACAAATGTTTCAGTTGTTTCTTAAAATCAATTGTTTCCATGTCCTGCTCCTGCTACAGAATGGTCCTTGAAAGGATTCCCTATTGAATTTTACATGTAAAAATTGATCAGGTGGATTTGTCTGGAAGAAATTGTTTCAGAAACAATGCGGTCCCCGCGATTCCGAGGGAAATTACCGACAGATTGTAGATCGCAATGGTAGCTATCACCAGAAACCACCAGATGCCAGTTGCTTCTCTTTCACCGGACGCCAGTCCTGTAACAACCGCCAGTAATTGTCCGGCAACCAGACTGACAACAGCAACTCCCAGACTCCAAAACACCAATTTGCGATGTGATTGGGAACGAATTGCAGCCCACACCAACAATCCCGCACCGACCAGGATCGCCGGGAATAATTCTGCTGGCATTAGAAAATCAAAAACAAAGCGACGACCAGATATCAGTCTGGTAACAGCAAAGACAATAGGCAATAATATCGGAATCCAGATGAACACGGTACCAGTAATAGCCAGGATTTTTGTGAGTAAAACGTTTTCCTGCATTTTCACTCCTCTCAGTTGACGCATATGTAAAAGGATTCATCAATCTTGAAACCAGACAATTGGAGACACTTTTTATCGCTTTATTTATAAATTCAGTATAGCACCATAGAAAAGAATTCTAAATTCAATTGGTTCAAAAAATATTACATCGAAAAAACCATCACCAGATCGTCACTGGTCTCCGCACCGGAGGAAACCTCAAATTTTTGCCTGCCAATTACCTCAAAGCCAAAGCGTTGGTAAAAGCGGATTGCCCCTGGATTACGTTCCCATACATCCAGATAAACCCTGGTTACTTTATCCTGCTGCATTTGATCCAACACTGCCTTCATTAATAAACTACCAACACCCTGGTTCTGATATTCTTTCCCAACATACAAACGCTCAATATAACCTTCTGAATCCTGACCGTCTTCAAAATGACCGGTAGCCTGACCAAACTGGCAAAAGCCAACCAAATGATGATTCATTTCTACGATCAGTACAGTATCTCTTTCTAATATTCTTTTGAAGCTTTCTGGAGATAAATGGGTATCCAGATGAGTTTGCAGATCCTCAGTCTGAAATGAATGACCAAATGCGTCTACATACGTTCTACATGCAAATTCAGAAAGGCAATCCGCATCATTCAAAATTGCTTTACGTGTATTCATCATCCAAAAACCATCATTCGTTTATATTTATTTAATTTTTATTTTTCGAGAGAATGGATGTAATTCAAAGACATCGAAACAACCACGGACGAGGTCAGAATTTTGAATTCACCCGCCAATAACGCTTTTTCAATTTCCTCCCTGCTCAGGAAAATCAATTCCTGATCTTCCAGATCATCGACAATGGGTTCTGACACCGGTCTTGCACCCAAAGCCAGAAACAGGTGCATATTTGCCACCCCACGATTCGGATCCAAAGTGTATTTGCCTATACTGACCCACTTCTCTGCAGCATACCCGGTTTCTTCCAACAACTCCCTTTTCGCAGCCTCAAGCGGCTCCTCATCCCTCTCGATCATCCCGCCAACCGTTGCCAGTGTGATGCCGTCTACAGCATATCTGATCTGCCTGAAACAAATAAACTGATCGTCTTCTGATACCGCCAACACAATCGCTGCATCTGGAATCTTAACCCACGCCCAATCGGGGATTATTTGTCCATCCGGGAGCTCCACCACGTGATTTTCCACGGAAAGAAATTTATTGTGGTTGAGAATGGTCTCTTTGGAAAGTGTTTTCCAGGGTCGTAAAAGTTTATTAGCCATAAGGTTTCCTGTCTGTTGACGCATAATTTAAAAATTTTCCCGCCAAAAAAACTTTAAAGTGAGTGCTGATTTTTGTTAAAACGCTAATCGCTCCAAGCCCAGATAGCGCGTGGAAAGGTTTCCATTTTTCCTATCCTGCCAGAATTGGCTCTTCAGGATTTCTGGAAATACCGTAAGATTCTGTAACTCATGTTGGGAGAAGAACCTCGCATCCACCAAAAAATATTCATCAGTTTCTTTATTTTGTGTAGTCAGGGATCCACCAACGACATTTCCTTTGATGAAAAATTTTACAAAATGATAATCCGGCTCCCAGAATTCCTGAATGTAAAGGACCTGACCCAATTCTACCTGCAAGCCCGTCTCTTCCAAGACTTCACGTCTGGCACAATCAAAGATAGACTCATTCCCTTCCAGTCGACCACCCGGTGGCACCCAGAAGTCAAATGTTTCCTTCTCCTGGTGATGAACCAGTAAAACCTGATCCTGATCGTTCAGGAGAACAGCCCCAGCGCTGATGCCGTATCTCATTGCATTTTCTATTTCTGCCATTGTGAATGAGCCTGTTGAATTACTTTTCTTTGGGATGGCATTACCTCTGGAATTTCATGCATGTTAAAAAAACGTGCTGAAGAAACCTCTTCACTCGCTGAAAATGTACCATTGACCACACTACACAGAAAAATCAGATCCACACGAGGCCACTGGTCATCTCCACTCACCAGGAGAGGTTTGATCACCTTTACATCCATCCCGGTCTCTTCTTTAATTTCACGCTGCAATGCTTCCATTGGTTGTTCACCCCGCTTTAGCCACCCGCTTGGTAATCCCCATGGATATTTACCCCGATAGGTGTGTTTCAATAGCAGGATTTGCCCCGCATCATTCAGTACGACGCCAACAACACCAACCAGAAATTTCTGCGTGATCAACCAGATCAGACTTCCGCGTAAGATTTCCGAATTGGGTAATGCTTTCCATATTTTCAACAGGAGTTTTTTCATGTCTCTTTTGATTTTACCATCCAGGGAGACCTTCAATAAATGGGTTCTTAATAATCAGACGTTGCCATTCAGTCAATTCTCAGCGACCGAATTAAATTCTGAACGAGTCGAATAATCTTATCCGGTTCACGGGGCAAGAAAGAAAATCCTTTACAGGACCTGCTCTCTCCTGGAATTCAATAAATTGCGGGAAGATTTGGAAAATTTCTACTATGCACGGTCGAGTCTACTTGTTTTATTCGTGAGTATCATGCCCTTAGGGTATTCGTGATCCCCATTCGTGGACAGCAATGACTGGTGAATATTGTTCTTAATCCACTATCTTTTTGGTATTTCTTGTCTTTACAAATCCAAAAATTACCACTACGACCAATCCCAGCAAACTGACACCCATCACCACCATGGCCACTGAATTTGGTTCGTTTTCCGGCGTTGTAACTGGTAATGAAGTCACAGTTGGGGATGGTGAAGCAGAAGGTAAAGCTGTCCGGGAAGGTTTGAGGGTTGCGGTGGGAGGAATGGCTGTCGGTTCAAAAGTTTTGGTAAGGGTGGCTGCTTCTTCTGCTGATAAGGTCGCGGTTGGGGTAAATGCTGGCTGTATCAGTAATTCCTGACCGGTGTAAATGGTCGAATAATCCTGCGGAATACTATTCAAACTGCGTAATTGATCAATCTTGATTTTGTAGGCTTCTGCAATACTCCACAACGATTGACCATAGTCAACCACATGGATGATGGAACCATCCGCAGCTGGAGTGCTCTTAATCATCAAAGAAATCAAGTCCGGTGTAGCCGTGCGGGTACCACTTGAAGTCGGTGCTACACTTCCAGAACTCGAGGTAGGGACAGCCGGCTGAACGGTGTCACCCGCCCGAACATTCAGCACATAATAAACCATTCCATCTGTTCCCAGTGCCACCCCGGCACCAACATCCCCGCTGGCGTAATCGACCATGATGTGCCAGTGGATCCAGTCCGACCAGATTTGATAAACAACGAATGAAGTCGTAATGATCCCTTCTGTTCCTTCAGCAACATTCTCCTGGATTCCGCTCTCCCAGGCAACCGAACCATCACTATGGGTGTGCGTGGAGTATTGGATGGATGCCATATAATCGGCATGTTGCTGGGCGTAACTCATCAGGTAGGCATCGATTTGGTACGCTTCCAGACCCTTCGATGCGCGCAGTCCATTGACTACACTGATCAAATCATAGGCGTTTTCAGTCTGTGCTTCAACGACCTGTGATGATTGAAGGGGTGAAACCAGCAAGGACAAGAAGAATAGAATCAGGAACAAAGAAAAAGGTTTGGACATGTTTTGTGTCTTTGATTAGTCCTCAATCAGGGTCTGAAATTTAAAATCTGAACTTTTGATCCATTATATTTCAGAATAAACCTTAATGGGTAAATTCGATTGTGTACCTCATTAACCATTAACGCGTGAAATATACTTTATAATTATTTGTGAATATCCTCAATAATGAATAATCGGAAATTTAGTAGATGACTATAAAGGATACAGCATGAATAAAAAGCAACGCATTTTTATCATTTGTCTATTATTGTTCCTGACTGGTTGTTCACCTATACCACTTAAGTTAAAGCGTACATCAGAAAACGCAATTCGAATATTGAGTTCCGAATTATCGAATGTAAATGAATTCTCGCAAATGAAAAATCCGACTTTGACTGATATGCTTCAGATTTCAGAAACAGAATGGTGCCTGGTATACCAGCTTACGGATGAGGTTTTTTTCGCAAGCCGCTGGCAAAAAGAGGAATCAGATTGGAAACAGGTTGAAATTCAACCTTACATAGACAATTGCAATTGGGTAAAATAATCCCAATCTAAAAAGAGGGAGGTATATTGAAAAAATTATTGATCATTGCGCTACTCAGTGTGGTGATTTTAAGTGGTTGTTCGGATATGCCTCTCAAATTAAAAAAGACCGCCAGTCATGAAATGTTAATCTTTATAGCCCAAAATTCCAATATCACAGAAGATAATTTATATCTGGAGCCCTTATTAATTGATCAATTTCAGGTAACAGAGGATAAATGGTGCCTGACTTATGAGATTGGTCACCTGTTATGTTTCTCTACCATGTGGGAAAAACAAGAACGAAATTGGGTGCGAACAGAAATTCGCCCATTTGTAGAAAATTGTAACTGGGCACGCTGAACAATATAAATAAGGAGTTTTTTTGAAGAAGGTTTTGGTAATAATCATCACTGGTTTGACCTTCTTGAGTGGCTGCACCGGGATGCCAATGAGGTTAAAAAGTACAGCCGACCAGGCAATGCATTTCCTTAATGCAGAAATGTCCACTGCCATTGAAAGCATGAATCACTTCAGACCCATCATGACCGATGCTCATCAAGTGCATGAAAATAAATGGTGTCTGACCTATGAGCTTGGTCCCGAATTCAGTTTCTCCAGTATGTGGGAAAAACTAGAACAGACCTGGATCCAAACAGAAATTCGACCTTATGTAGACGATTGCAATTGGGCACGCTGATGATCTCTCTAAAGGAAAAAGCTCTGACCCGCAAAATAATCAGGTTCATTACAATCTTTTCAATAATAATCCTTGTTGGTTGCACTGGTGTTCCGATGCGTTTGAAGACCACAGCTGATCGCTCGATGAAATTTCTAGCAGTTGGGATGACGCCACATGATGTTTTTCTGGAACCAGTCCTGGTCGACCAACACCAGATGGCGGAAGAACGATGGTGCCTAGCTTATGAGATTGGTCTGGATTTTTTCTTTTCCTCCCGATGGGAAAAACAGGAAAATCATTGGGTTCGGACGGAGTTACAACCATACGTGGAAAATTGTGATTGGGCTCGTTAATAAATGTCGTTTATTTAATCTGTGGATTCAGATTTTTAGTGCAACAAGTTTATTGAAAACCTCATCCGGTTTTAGGTAATCTAACACTGCTCTGGGACGATCATTCAGGCTTCGCTGGACTTCTTTGATTTCATCTTCAGTAATTGTAGCAAAATCTGTCC
>JACZIY010000246.1 GCA_014860845.1 Anaerolineaceae bacterium | reverse complement strand
TGGATAGGCAATCCTTATTATCCATTGAATCAACTTTGATTGTTTCATGAGGGGGATTAATGTATCCCAAAAAAGTAATTCTGAAGTAAGTATTAATTCTTTCATCTTATCTCCGACAATTATCTGGATGTAGTCATTTTCAGGATTTTGCCATTTTGATCAACCAGGACTCTGACAATTCTTGGGATTTTCACTCCGTTGGAAGATTTTCCTTCACCTTTAAAAACCAACAAAGTTTTTCCATCCGGCTGGCTATGGCGAACTGGTTTTTTTCCAGCAACTTCAGGAAATTTCTGATAGACCTTAAGATAAATTTCGTCCAAAGTATCCTCTTTTATTGAAATCTTCGGCGTCTTAAGAACGCTGGAATGTCAAGATTTTCATCGGAAACCAATGCTTCGGCAGGTTCTCTGAATTGGTTTTGAATAACTTTTTGGGAGGTAGGCATGGAGAATTGGTCACGCTGATCAGGTTTGGCAACTTGGTTCATGCTTGT
Organism: Anaerolineaceae bacterium; assembly: GCA_014860845.1. The sequence goes on along the minus strand of JACZIY010000246.1, from coordinate 4,422 downwards.
ATCCAGAGGAGTTGCTCCTAAGCCTGTAATGACTAGGATTACTTCACAACGGTCATTCAATTTGGGATCCATGATTAGGCCAGGAATAATATCTGCATTGGTATTGGTTTGTTCTGCTAAATGAGTTAAAGCCTCTGTGACTTCAAAGAATGAAAGATCATCTCCGGCAGTGAAATTAGCGATGATCCCACTTGCATTTTGAATATTGACTTCTTCGAGTAATGGATGATTGAGTGCATTGTGGATAGCTTGTTTGGCCTTGTCTTTACCTTTCCCCATTCCGATGGATAATAATGAACCACCACCGGCCTTCATCAATTGACGAATGTGAGAAAAATCAACGTTGATATAACCGGTCTGGTTAATTAATTCTGAGATGCCCTGGATGCCCTGTCTCAGAACATCATCTGCCAGTCTGAATGCCATATCCAGTGGTAAATTGCGAGGTGCGATTTTCAATAATCGATCATTTGGGATGGTGATCAAGGTATCAACATGTTGTCGCAATCTAGATAAACCTTCCTGAGCATTTCTTTGTCTTCGACCCATTTCAAAACTAAAAGGTGTGGTGACAATTGCAACTGTCACCGCACCAACATTTCTGGCTGCTTGAGCTGCAATTGCGATCGAACCTGTTCCAGTACCACCACCCATTCCAGCGGTCAGGAAAACCATATCTGCACCCTGTAATGCATACGCAAGATCCTCAATACTTTCTTTGGCAGCGTCAAATCCAACCTGTGGGTTTCCACCAGCACCCAAACCACGCGTAATCAATGGCCCAATCTGGATTTTTGTGGGTGCCAGATTTGATTTCAACGCCTGGGCGTCCGTGTTCACCGCGATAAAGTCAACACCTTTCAATCCTAATTCGATCATACGATTAATCGCATTCGATCCACCGCCACCCATACCGACAACTTTTAATACGGGTTTCATGGCTGAAAATTCTGAATTTCTAGAAATGGGTTTTGAATAAATATTGTTCATGGGTCACCTCTTGAATTTCTATGTTGCAATACTCGTGCCATCTTTTTGAAGTTGTTCAATTTCACAACCAAATTTTTTAAGAATTCTTATGGTTTCATTTGAGTAATAATTTTGATCGGATAAAAGGGTTACTTTTTTTGAAAGAATCGCCTCGTCGACTGAGAAGCCGACAGTTGTTTTGGATTTATTGATCAGTGGCTTAATCTGGTCAAAATCCCAATCTGAGATTCCATATTCCTGATCTGGTAATAGTACATAATGTTTAATAAGACATTGTTTTGGATCAGATCGACGTGATTTATTTTGTTTCTCGAACGCAGTTTGAACTTGTTTTTGCTCTTGTTTTAGCGTCTCGATCATCTCTTTTATGAAGGGATTTTGATGACCAGTTCCCACAAACCAGGCATGCTGAGCTTCAGGTGAATCTTTTTCTGACGCTAATAACCAAAAGTTTGATGCGATCACTGTGGGAGGGATCGGGTCAATTGAAACTTCATTATCCATTGCAATGCTTTGTTGCGAATGTAGTAGCAAAGATATCAGTTTTTGATTGAACCAGTTCTTTTTAATTTCTTCTTTGGATAAATTTGTCTGGTAAGGATTGTCTGCTAATCCTGAACCAAATAAAATAATTGGAACTTCTTTCTGAAGTAATGCATTACTAATAGCTTCGTACCAATCAAAAATCCTGAATCCTTTTTGATCCTGTGATCCTTGCGGTGTAATATAAGGTTTTGATTGTGGCCAAACTTCAGGTCCGCCTTTTCCCCAATTCAGATCATGATGTTGTGAATAAGCGTATGCTGAAAGGACCAGGTTGTCTAAAATTTGATTCTGTTCCCTTCTGACCAGACTTTTAATGCAGGATCTTAAAAATGCTGTGTCCCAATAATTTCCACCAGGTTCAAGAGGTGGAAAAACGGGAATTAATCCTTCATCCAATGCAAACTTCGCCAAGGGGATGTATTGATCTAAAAATCGATCAACCAGGTCATTTTGTGCCCAATTATTATCTGACCATGAATCTTTCTGATTCGGTCTATCAAAGAAAACACAATATTTTATGCCCCACTTTGCATAAACCTGCAATACCAATTTTAATTCCTGCGTTCCAATATTTGACCTCAGCGGTAAATTAAACTCAATAATAGGTGTTATTCCTTCTTTTAGTAAAGATTTTAAGAAATCTTCTGGAATTGCACGATTTTTTTCTGATTTAAGGACGATCCAACCGATTCGTAAATCTTTTAATACAGGTAACCAGATTTTTAAATCTTCCTGTCTATAATGAAGTGTGTCCACAAAATAGTGAATTCCGAATTGATTATTGACTGACATATCCTGGTTTTTTTCCATTGAATCCTCTTAATTAATATTGGATTTGAACTTTATGTAGCAAGACTTATGCCAAATAAATAAATTAATATAGGTCAGAAATATATCAAAAGGCATTAATGAATCTTAAGCTCTGATATAATTCACCAATATGATCTTAGTCGCTGGTGGAACCGGATTTATTGGAAGAAATTTGGTTAAATTATTAATTGAAAATGGTTTTGAGGTACGCACTTTACTAAAACCATCTCAAAAAACTCCAAACCTTCCTAAAGGTATCCCTGTAGAAGCAGTAGTTTGTAGTTTGAATGATGAGCGGGGTTTACGAGCAGCACTAAAAGGTATCGATATTGTTTTTCATTTAGCCGGATCTGAAAGATTGTCATCAAGATCTGACTTGATGGAGGTTGATGTAAACGGAACAAAGTCTCTTATAGAGGCTGCCAAAAAAAGCAAAATTTCCCGTCTCATTTACCTGAGTCATCTTGGTGCTGACCAGAATTCTGCATTTCCCGTATTAAAAGCCAAAGCTCTTGCTGAAAAAGAAATCATTAATAGTGGCGTTCCTTACACGATTTTTCGAACATCACACATTTTTGGAAAGGGTGATCAATTCGTAGAAGCATTTGCAAAATTATTAAGGTTATCACCTGGTTTCATACTTATTCCAGGAAAAGGGGATAGCGCCTTACAGCCATTAGCTGTAGATGATCTGGTTGCCTGTCTCAACTTGTCCATAATGAATTCAGAATTCAATAATCAAATTATTGAACTTGGTGGGGGGGAAGTGTTTACATTCCGAGAGATCATTGAAATTATCATGAATAAAATAAACATTCGCAGGTATTTAATCAATATTTCTCCAGCATATCTACGAATGTTTGTGGTTTACATCGATCAAATAATCCCGAAATTTCCAATCTCATTGTATTGGCTGGACAGTCTGGCTGAGGATAGAACAACAGCATTGGATATTTTACCGAGACAGTTTGGTATTTTACCTGCAAGATTTAACCAATCGTTGGATTTTCTAACATCTTGATACAACAAGGAAAAAATATGAATGATTTAGGTTTTTGTGTTCATGGCCATTTTTATCAACCTTCGCGTGAAGATCCGATAACAGGTGAAATTCCAGAGGAACGTGGAGCGTTTCCGTATAAAAATTGGAATGAATTAATATTCAGTCATTGTTATTTACCCAATACAGAGTTGGAGAATTTCAGAAAAATCAGCTTCAATTTTGGGCCAACATTATTAAATTGGATGGAGAAAAAATATCCTGAGGTTTACACAAGAATTATTTCTCAGGAAAGGGAAAATTTTGAAAAATTTGGCGTTGGAAACGCACTTGCACAGCCTTATCATCATACAATTTTGCCGTTAGCCAGTAAGGAAGATAAGATTACCCAAATCCAATGGGGGATAGAAGATTATAAACATCGATTTGGCCATCAGCCGGCTGGAGCCTGGCTACCTGAGACAGCTGTGGATATGGAAAGCCTTGAAATACTGGTTGATTTTGGTATTCAGTTCACCATCCTTGCGCCTTGGCAGGCTGATACAGAAAACCTGGATATTACCCAACCGTATTGGGTGAAACTAACTGATCAAAAACGAATTGCTGTATTTTTTTATCATCAAGATCTCAGTACACAAATAAGTTTCAATCCATTAACCACAATCAATGCAGATGTTTTTGCTTCTAATTTTGTTTTGCCAAACCTGATTCAAAATGGCGATCACAAAAGACCTAAATACTTGTTATTGGCATCCGATGGTGAGTTATATGGACATCATCAACCATTCCGGGACAAATTTTTAGCACATCTCTTAAATGGATCAATAAAAAACAAGAATATTTCTCAAATATATCCAGGATTGTGGTTAAAAGAAAATCCACCAAGAGAATACATCAAAATAAAAGAAAAAACATCCTGGAGTTGTCACCACGGTGTTAACAGATGGTCAACTGGATGTGATTGTACTCCTCATAGTGATTGGAAAAATTATTTAAGAATATTTATTGATAGGGTAAGTGAAATTGTCAATGATGTGTATCAATCAGAATTATCTACATATACATCAGATGTCTGG
>JACZIY010000245.1 GCA_014860845.1 Anaerolineaceae bacterium | reverse complement strand
GTGATGGCGGCCTTTTTGGGATCGGAACTGCACATCCGTCCGGATACAGTCTGGTTCGACCCTCTGGATGTGGAGTCGTTGGAGCAAATCCAGCCACGTTATGACCCACACAACCAGTGGTGGCAGCGGGTGCACAAGCTGACAGACCTGGCAACCCGGCGCTGGCAGGGCAAGGCGATGGTAGGGCTGACCGATCTGGGTGGCAATCTGGACATTTTGGCTTCGTTGCGAGGTAGTGAGAAGTTGCTGCTGGACCTGAGTGATTCTCCTGGTGAAGTGTTGCGTATCACTGCTGAGATCACTCACCTTTGGATGCAGTATTATGATCAGCTGTTTCACCTGACCAAGGGCAAAAAATGGGGCACGAGTGGCTGGAGTCCTTTATGGGCACCCGGCAAGCTGTATATGTTGCAATCCGACTTCTCTTATATGATCTCGCCACGCATGTTCAAGCGCTTTGTGATGTCAGATCTGACCGCCTGCTGTGATTTTCTGGACTATCCCTTCTACCATCTGGATGGGGTGGGACAATTAAACCATCTGGATCAAATTCTCTCGATACCCAACCTGCACGGCATCCAGTGGATTCCGGGTGCCGGGCAACCTGAGCCGGAGGAATGGCTGGATGTTCTGAAGAAGATTCGGAATGCTGGTAAGCTCTGTCAGGTGTACGTCTCCCGGGCAGGGATGGAGAAGATTATCTCGGCGTTGGGATGGCAGGGATTTTACTTTCACATCAACGAGGATATTATGCTGACAGCCAGCCAGGCGAAGGAGATGTGTAAAGAGTATGAGTGATGGGGAGGTCAAAACCCCGAGAGCTCATTTTTCCTCATAAAACCCATAAGCTAAATCAGAATACTGCTCAATAAACTCTTCTGAGTAGTAGTATGCCATGTCCTCTTTGCCCTGCAGCTGGTGGCTGAAGAAAGCTACCGCAAAATGCGCCATAATGTTTTTCTGGATTGGTTCCAAAATCATTAAATGTTTTCTGCCAATAAAGGAGACCATGGTTTTATCCATTGATCCAAGATGTTCGAAGATAAATTTTCCTTCAATGGGTTGGTATTGACTGTCCTTACTTGCCTGAATCATCAATACGGCTCGATCAGCGGCTGATAGACCTGTCTCACCCAACAACCAGGCTCCATCTGGTGCCATGGGCATGACTGCTTTAATCCGATCATCCGTGATTGGCTGCCAAAGATCATCTTCACTTTCAGTGATATCTTTTCCAACATATTCGGATAACTCATCCCACCTGGAAGACAAATCACAATAATAATGTTGATACCAGATCTCCAACGGTGGTTGTTGATTGGGGGCTTCCTGGCAATAAGATAAGTAATATTTAGGATCTATTCTTGCTCCACTTAGCAGTAATGAGTTGGTACCATCGAAAGAGTAACCCAAGGTTCCGACTGTTTCTATATCCATCATTCCATCCAGCCCATGAATGGGTGAATCGGCGACCTGGTTCAAAGCGAAAATGATATCTAGAGGTTGATCAATGGCTTCCTGAGTCAAAGTTCTATAGGTATCAATCCGATTGATACCTATGTAAACAAAACCGTAGGATACAAGCTTGTCTGCGAAATCAAACCCCAACTTGCTTGAAGACATGATTACTGGATATGGAGCAGTACTCAAATCCGGCAAGGCATCGGGTGAAGGAACAGGGTCTGACTCACTACTTCTTATGGCAGGATACCAGATGGTCAGGCTGACCTCGCGGTTATTGCGGCTTATATCCACATAGTTGATATTGCGGCGAATCCCCACGTGAAAAGGTCCTGGAAGAGAGAGAGGCAAAGGTCCCGTTTCCGTTGGTTTTTTTGGATAGACTTTTCTGGTTGATGTTGGTTGAAGTGTGGCAGATGAGACGATTGGATTCGTTTGAATTTCTGAGAAGTTTGGTGTGGCAGTCAATATGTTTGGATTTCCTTTGGTTTTCTCTAGACTTGGCGTACTCTCTGTAGAAGCACAAGCTGTCAATATGAAAAAGAATAACCACAAACTGACAATGTAGTAGTAGGTAACACCTTTTTTGAGAAACATAATACCTCCTAAATATTAGATAATTTGTAAAATTCAGAAGCTGATCAACCAATGTCGCATGGGGAGGAATTGAGATGGAGCACGAAATATGAATTGTTTGTTGAGGAGGATTGGGTTATTACCGTGCAATAGCGCCATCATTGAAAGTTTGTCTAGACAATATTATAGTAATTTTCAATATAAACTTCAATCAACCCCGACTGTTTCCAGTTGATTGATAGCCCAGGAATATCTATAATTAAGGTAGTACCTTCAAAGGCTA
>JACZIY010000244.1 GCA_014860845.1 Anaerolineaceae bacterium | reverse complement strand
ACAGCTACAAATATTATCAGTACAAAAGTGATAAAAACTACGGTAAATATTATTCTCACGAGAAAAAATCAGCGTAGTTTTATGCACACAACTGTGATTCCGGATGAACTGCAATTTGCGATCAATCTCATGGCAGGTTGTGCAACCTTAACCCGTAATGTGCAACTAAAACACATCAACGCACAGGATAAAGCGGATCACTCACCGGTGACCATTGCCGATTATGCAGTTCAGGCATATGTTGCTCAGGCAATTTTGCAATCGTATCCGCACGATGCCATGGTGGGGGAGGAAGCTGGTAATTTACTAGGTCAAAATGAATCCTTGCTGGAGGATGTGACTGACCAGGTGAAAGTGATTCTTCCGGATTCCAAACCTGATCAGGTCATTGCTTGGATTGACCATGGTCAGGGCCAACCCAAAGGAAGATTCTGGGTACTGGATCCGGTCGATGGCACCAAAGGCTTTCTGCGTCGCATGCAATATGCCACCGCATTGGCATTGGTTGAAGAGGGGGAAGTGATTTTAGGGGTACTGGGTTGCCCTAATCTCTCCTATGCTGACCAGACCGGGGTAATGGCTTATGCTTATCATGGACTGGGTGCCTGGTGGCAAGCATGCAATCAACAAATCGATGCACAACTCATGCGTGTATCCGAAAACAAAAACTTATCGGAATTCCGTATTTTACGCTCCTTCGAGGACAGCCACACCGACAGTTCCCGAATCGACTCATTTGCCAGGCAGGCAGGTGTGACAGTTGAACCGCTGCGTATGGACAGCCAGGCAAAATATTTCCTGCTGGCAGGCGGGAAGGCGGACCTCTCGATGCGTTTGCTGGCTCCCGAAAGAGCCGATTACCGGGAATTCATCTGGGATCAGGCACCGGGTTATCGTGTGGTGTTAGAAGCTGGTGGTACAATAACAGATACAGATGGAAAACCGCTCGATTTCTTGACGGGACGACGTCTAACCAACAATCGTGGGATTTTAGCCACCAATGGTTGGATCCATGAGGAAGCATTAAAAGTTCTGCAACAATCATAAATTTTCCATTCGGAGATAGATGGATATAGATTTTTGGGTGCTCATTGTAGTAGGTTTTCTCGCGCAATTGATCGATGGTAGCCTGGGTATGGCATATGGTGTTTCATCCAATAGCTTCTTACTCGGGGTCGGGGTTCCTCCAGCAATAGCCAGCGCCAGCGTGCATTCAGCTGAAGTGTTCACAACCGCTATTTCCGGTTTTTCACACTGGCGTTTGGGGAATATTGATAAACGAATCGTCCTGGGATTGATCATTCCGGGAGTCATTGGGGGAGCAATCGGGGCGTACTTGCTGACCAGTGTGGATGGTAATGTTATCAAGCCCTATATTGCCATTTATCTTCTCATTATGGGCATCCGTATTCTTGCCAAAGCATTCCTCTGGAAAGAAACCCCCTACAAAGATCCGGAACCGAAACTACTCATCCCACTGGGTCTGGCTGGCGGATCACTGGATGCCATCGGTGGTGGTGGCTGGGGACCCATCGTAACTACCACGCTGATCTCCAGTGGACACACGCCCCGTAAAACGATCGGTTCTGTCAACTTCTCAGAATTCTTTGTCACCCTGGTGGTTTCGATTACCTTCCTGCTTACCATTGGGATTTCACATTGGAATGTCTTCCTGGGTTTGATGATCGGCGGTGTCATTGCTGCGCCTTTTGGTGCCTTGCTCACCAAAAAGATTCCAGCGCGCGTGATCATGGTGGTGGTAGGTCTTTTGATCATTTTTTTGCAAATCCGCACCCTTTATCAGATCTGTGGATAATCGGCAAAATTATTAAACCATCCTGAGTTGCAAACACATCCTGGCAGCACGTCAGTGCATCCACTACCCACCGGTCAATTTTGGGAATTCGAATTGGAATGCCCTTCTATACTCTTGTGAACCAACTTATCCAAATTTATGATACGATTATGTCTGATTTGCTGATCAACTGTAATTTTTGAACAGGTTTTACCAGTGAGTCAAACTTATATAAAAAAATTGAAAGAGTTATTCTTTCTTAGGAAGTAAAAATGCAAACAAAATCAAAAAAAAATTGGGGACTTATCCTGATAATCCTGGCTGCCGTATTGGTATTGGTGGCTTTCGTCTATTACATGATCTTTTATTCCAATCTTGGAAAGAAATTTCTGGGCAGTAAATCTGTCTGTTCTGCTGAATCCAATATCACCTTCCTGCTGGTCGGGATTGACTACCGGGGCGATGATTACCTCTACGGCCTGGCAGATGTCATCCGTCTGGCAGAGGTGGATTTCGACAACCAGATCATTAACATGGTCGCGCTCCCCCGCGATCTGCTGGTGGAAATCCCGGCTGAGCGTTTCAAGGTGCCCGGGCCATACAAGATCAATCAGGCATACTTCTTTGGCACGCCCGGTATGCAGAATTACTTTGGAGAAGGGGCAGGTCCCGAAGCATTGAATGAGGTCATTGAATACAATTTTGGTGTCTCCGCTGACCATTATCTGGTATTCAACTTCCAGGTCTTCGCGGACTTTGTGGATGCC
>JACZIY010000243.1 GCA_014860845.1 Anaerolineaceae bacterium | reverse complement strand
CGGCGACCTATTTTAATGAAACAACTTCTGGCTTTTTCGGGAGGTACTTTGAAGGTGAAATGGGTTAATAATTCTCCAGATTCAATTTGAGTTTCATGTGGACCAGTGATGAGATCCTCTACTTTCACCTGGCGTTCTCCTTTTGGAGATCGCAGGTGGGCGATTGCTTCCAGACAAACTAATGCTGGTAATGAATCGGCACAGGCAGCTGCATTGGATACATTACCCCCGAACGTCCCACAATTACGGACAGCTGGTCCGCCGATCGTTTTGCAGGCTTCCACCAGGAAGGGAGCTGTTTTTTGCAGAATGGGATTATTAATAGCGTGTGAAAATGTTAAAGCAGAACCGAGTTTGACCTGATTGCCTTCCAATGACACCTCATTCAATTCAGGAATTCGACGAATATCTACCAGCCGGTCAAACCAGATCGGGTTCACTCGTATTGCAACATAAATGTCTGTACCCCCCGCCAGAGGGATACTGCGGATCCCTGGTTCGTTCAACAATTCCACAGCATGATCCAATGATTTTGCCAGTATATAATCAAATTTTGCCATCCAATACATCCATTCTTTCGATTAAATTTTCAAGACAAGTAACATTATCTATTAATTGGTTATTCTTTCATTTTCTTGCAATAATCCCAGTTCCAGCAACTTTTCTGGTTTTGGTTTTCCCTGCTGATCCCAATTTCGTAACAAATAATATCGATCCAGCATAGCATCCAAATCCTGAATGATTGCGGAGCCGATTTGTTTTCCTAAAGTGGTTTTTCCTGTGATTGGGTCAATTTCATTGGCATATAAAGGCATAACTTCGGTAGTAAACCGCTTTGGCAGGTAATCATCCTTGCGGTCAAAGCCTTCACGAATATTGAAAAGTCGTTCCAGGTTTACGATTCGTTCACCAATCTTCAATAAGGCTTTTTCATCCAGGTCATATCCCAGAATCTTTATACCAGTTAAGAAATCGGATGGTAAAAGGCTGTATTCCTCGGTGGTGGTGAATTTGCAGACACCAAATGCATCTGTTAAAGCACAGAAATGTTCACCATAAATTAACATGTCTGCTTTATATTTTTCGTTATAGGATTCCATCAATTCATCAATGATTTCAGCCGGGAAGATCTTTCTGGCGGTTTCAAAGTTGCCACCCAGATCAATGGCTGGTAAACCGTACAGGTGGTCCGCCCCACGATTGGCTACCGCATGTCCCAACCCAAAACCTTTGGAAACGCGTGGTTCCTGCTCCGGGATTTCAAGACCCTTTACATGCATGGCGTACGCATCGGCCCCGTTACCAATTTTTTCAGCAGCGCGTTTGGTGCCTTCTGCCAGCAGATCACCGATCCCCTTTCGATAGGAAATACTCTTCATCAAGCCAAGAATGGTGCAGGAATCACCCCATTCCAGGCTAAAGTCAGCATCTGAGAGAATGCCTTTTTCATGGCATTCCATCGCAAATCCAATCACCTTACCGGTTGAAAT
>JACZIY010000242.1 GCA_014860845.1 Anaerolineaceae bacterium | reverse complement strand
TTCTCTTTAAAGATAAATAAATAATTGTTCCATGTGATGTTTGAGGGTATCAGCTTAGGAGGATAACCAAAAATATCTTGAGGAATCTTGAGAGAAGTACTAATCATCCAAATAAATGGCAAGACCATGAAGATCGAGATCAGGATCAAGGCTGAATAAAGAACTATGTCAACAAGTAATTTTTTCCAATAATTTGTCATTATTCTTGTGTTCCTTATAATCCTTGTTCACGATTTAATCGGAATTGGATAATTGTTAAAAAAAAGATTAAAGCAAAGAACGTATAAGCTAAGGCTGAAGCATATCCAAATTGATAACTACTAAAAGCAACACCGTAAATCCGAATTAAGGGAGTAATTGTGGCATTAACAGGACCTCCATTCGTGAGTGTAGAGACCTCAGCAAATAAGCCGAAACTGCCAATCGTTGATGTAATCATGCAGAACAAGATCACTGGACGCATAAGAGGAATAATTATTCTGAAAAAAGCCTGGATTGGTGTTGCCCCATCAACTAATGCAGCTTCAGTAAGATCGCTTGGAATTGTCTGTAAGCCTGCCAACATGATCACCATGTTGTATCCTAACCAAGCCCAAATAATCAACAAACTGAGCGAAATTCTCGCCCACCAAACTGTTTCCAACCATGGAACTGTGGGTAATCCAATATTTCCGAGTAGCATATTGAAAAGTCCGTTTTGTTTTTCGAGTAAAATTCTAAAAGTAAATCCTGCAGCAACCATATTAGTGATAAAAGGCATGAAAATTAATGTCCGGAATAAACGAAAACCTTTAACTCTCCCAGAATTCAAGATAACAGCCAAAGCCAAAGCCAAAAACAGCATAACTGGAACATATAGAAAAAATAAAATAACCCCATTTGACATAGATTTCCAAAAAACTGCATCTTTCAGGATTAATTCAAAATTGACTACCCCTGCAAATTCCATAGGGCCAACTCCTTTCCACCGGGTGAAACTAAGGTAGAGGGAGAGTAACATTGGATAAAGACCAAAAATTGCAAATAATAAATAAAATGGAGAAATGAAAGCATAAGCCCAACGAGATTTTCTAATTTTCTGCCATAATGATAAAGTATCTCTTTTTTTCAAAATTGACAGTGTATTTGTTTCTAAAGTCATTATTTTCTCCTAAAAAGCTGTGGGATCTTCTGACCCCACAGCTTTTTGAGTTAAAGTAAATTTATGGCAAACCTGTTTCAATTCTGACAGCATCTGCTGCTTCTTTCAACGCATCTTGAGCAGTTTTAATACCTAAAGCATAATTTTGGAGTGCAATGGCTGCATTATTAGACATAGTAACAGCATAAGGACCATAAATGTATCCGAATGGGATATTATTTGCTGAAGTGGCAAATAATGTGCGGGTTACTTGACCTCCAAAATAAGCATCTGCTTCCTGGAAGAAAGGATCAGAATATGTTGCTTTATTTGCCGGGAAATAATCACTATAGACAAATTGTGCTACTTGATTTGCTGAATTAAGGTTTACATACTCAATAAATGCTTTCGCTGCCTCAGGGTTTTGGCTACCTTCAGGGATGAAGTATGCAGAACCTCCTTGGTTGGAAGCACGAATCCCACCAGCTTTGAAAGCAGGCATTAGCGCTACACCCCAGTTTCCAGCCTGATCAGCAGCAGCCCAAGTTTTTAAGAAATTTCCCATCCAGGCGCCGATTGTTATGGTTGCTATTGGTGGTGTTTCTTTGTTATCCATGCCCGCATTAAGCTCAGCATACCATGGGTCTGTCCACTCAAGAGAATCGCTAACAACATCAGCCTTCCAAAATTCTCCTATTTTTTCAACCGCCTCAACTACATAAGGCGCATCGATTGTGACTTTTCCTTCTGCATCATAGAAACCAAGTCCTTGCTGCCATAACATATTTTCAAGAATTGTTCCATAATTGTTGGCTTTGTTTAATCCAAAACAATTTAGACCAGTTTTTTCTTTAATGGTTTTACAAGTTTCAAGGTAATCATCATAGGTGGCTATCGCTGCACTGACTGATTCTGGATCTGATGACAATCCTGCTGCTTCAAAAATATCACGCCGATAAAAAGTTACAACCGGCCCAATATCCCATGGTGCGCAATAAACTTTTCCATCTTTTGAACAATATCCCATCATTGTGGTATTGAGATCAGACTTATACTGTTCCAAAAATGAAGTCAAATCCATCAAGCCACCCAAATCGACTAATGCACTTAGACTTCGATACTCTGTAACTGCTAAATCTGGAACACCGATTCCACCTTGAATAGCTAAACCAACCTGGTTTGCAACTTCTGGAGGAGAGTAGTTTACAAACTCAATCTCTATGTCTGGATACTCAGCTTGAAAAGCAGGAAGAACTGTACTTGCCCAGACATCTTGATTCGCTTGTTGAACCCAAATTACCAATTTGCCAGATGGTTTTGGCATATCTGTAGGTGGCTGTGGTTCTGCGGGGACCTCTGCAACAGGCACCTCAGCTTCTGTTTTATTTACGTCTGTTGGCACCTCAGCTTCTGGTTTATCTACAACTGTTGGTACATCTGCGGGTTTAGCGCATGCGCTAAATGTCAATGTGAGTACTACTAAAAGGAAAATTATCTTTAATAGGTTTTTTTTTCTAAACATTTTCTTCTCCTATCATAAACTTGTGAATTTTAAGGTAGAATAGATTTATGCAAATACTCTAAATATCAAAAATATGAGTATTCGCCCGTCATGGAAGTGCTCTTGTTGGCCTCAAATCAATTGGAGCGCTTCCTTTTGTTAGTAAGTAAATTGACGCTCACCTCCTTATTATTTCGAAAGAGTACTCTGGCGTATTACCAATTCAGGCTGGATTTTTATGTATTTTGGGATTATTTCATTATTAGACGAGAATTTGGATTCAACCAACCTGACTAACTCATCAACAGCAATACTGCCCAGTTCATTTTGATTTTGGCAAACTGTTGTTAACGGTGGACAATAAAATTCTGACTCTGCGATTCCATCAAATCCGACTACCATCAAATCATCCGGTATTTTCTTCCCCAATTCTAAGGCTGTCTGTAAAACACTTAATGCCATTTGATCATTACCAACAAAAACCGCATCCATCTCAGAATAATTCCTGATTAACTCCATAAATGCTAATTTTCCACTTTTGGAAGACCAATTACCCTCTGCAACCATTTTTTCTTGAGGATTGATACATTCTTCTTGTAACACCGATTCCCAACCACTTTTTCTTTCACGAGCTTCCCACCAATCCATTGGACCAGATATATGACCAATATTTCTTCGCCCTGAATCAAGTAAATGTTTCGTGGCGATTCTTGCACCTTCAAAGTTATCAATAACCACGATGGATACTTTTTCGCATTTTTGCATGGTTAGAAAGAAAATCGGTATATTAATGGTTGGGATTAAACTTTCCAACCAGTTCCGATTATCCCCAATTTCAGGCGCTGCCCAAATAATCCCATCTACCTGGTGTGATTGGAACCATTGAATTAATGTGTGAACATTATTGGCGGTAAAGTGGGGCAATTCTTTAAGCAATAATCCATAACCCAGTTCTTCAGCTTTGCTCGTAATTCCACTGAGTGTGCGGGATGGTCCTGTGTATTTGAGACCAGCTGTTACTACGCCTAATAGATAGCTCTTCTGGCGGCTTAAGCTTTGAGCAATCGCACTGGGGCGATAATTTAGTTCAGTAATGACTTCCTGGACTCGTTTTCTGGTTTCTTCAGAGACGTCAAAGCGGTTATTGAGTACCCTGGAAACTGTTTGTCTGGAAACGCCAGCTTTAGATGCGACGTCATAGATGGTGATTTTGTTTTTATCTATCATTTGGAAAACGACCTGAATGAATTTGGAATTGTGAGCGTTCACGTGAACGTTCACGGGAGCGTTCACGAACATAATAGCACAAACGAATAACAGAGTCAATAGGTTATTTAATCAATTTTCTTAAATACAAGACTGGCGAGAGGAATCTTTTTTTGTGTCACCTGTCTACAAAGGAAAATAAGAATTTGGAAAATTAATTAG
>JACZIY010000241.1 GCA_014860845.1 Anaerolineaceae bacterium | reverse complement strand
CGCTGATCCTCCCCCGGAAATCAGACAATATACCAGATCTTTTTCTGTAAAGGACTTTGCAGCATCCAGCAGCATTTCACCCGCTTTAAGACTGTTTTCATCCGGTAAGGGATGACTGCCTGGTTGGATGATTAATCTGCGATCATGATCACCTAAAACGTGTTTGGGCACTACCCAACCTTGTGTCAGTTTATCATCCAGAATTTCAACCAGGGCAGCACTCATCGGCATGGCTGCCTTGCCAAAAGCGAGCAGATATACGTGCTCATATTGATCGAGATGATAGATTTCATCTCCACAGCCAAATCGATTCTGATCGCGTTTTACAAACCGGGATACTGCCTCACCCGGTTCAACCGCATCTATTGCAGCAGACAAAATGGATGCAATTTTCTCACCCTGAGGGTGTTGTGATAAAGTTATCGTTTGGAAACTTGTAAGATTAATCATTGAAATGATGATATCAAAGATTGGAAATTCAGCAAAGTCAGACTGCATTTAATTCCATTGTATGTTGATAACAATTTCATTGTCTGGTAAAAATAGTTAAGAAAAATATTCCAAGGAAAACATATGAGCAAACCAAAAGTATTTATCACCCGTCGCATTCCAGATACAGGCTTGAACCTGATCTATGAAGAATGTCAAGTTGATTTGTGGGACCAGGATCTCCCGCCAAGCAAAGAGGAACTCTTGCAACATGTCCCAGGTGTGGATGGCATACTATCCTTATTATCAGACCCGATCGATGCAGATGTCATTCAGGCTGCCGGTGAAAATTTAAAGGTTATCAGCAATTATGCAGTTGGATTTAACAATATTGATACTCAGGTTGCCACCCGACGAAAAATTGCTGTGGGCAATACCCCCGGCGTGTTAACCGAAGCGACAGCAGATTTTGCCTTCGCTCTGATGATGAGTGCTGGTCGCCGCGTGGTAAAAGCTGAAAAGCATGTCCGCGCTGGAAAATGGAAAACCTGGGGACCATCCACTTTATTGGGGGTTGACTTTGCTGGTGCCACACTGGGTATTATCGGTTTCGGTCGCATTGGCAAAGCGATGGCGCGCAGAGCAACTGGCTTTGGTATGCGCATTCTGATCTATGATCCCACTGCCCAACCGATGGCGGGGATAATCAAGGTTGATCTGGACACACTCTATCGTGAATCAGATTTTATCTCGATCCATACACCATTGACTCCTGAAACAAAATATTTAATAAACGCTGATGCGTTTGCCAGAATGAAACCTAACGCAGTGCTGGTGAATACTGCCAGAGGTGAGATTGTTGATCAGGAAGCGCTGTATGATGCCCTTAAGAATCACAAAATTTTTGCTGCAGGCATCGACGTGACTGACCCTGAACCCTTACCGATGGATAGTCCATTGCTGGAACTGGACAATCTCATCATTTGCCCACATATTGCCAGTGCCAGCACCAGTTCGCGCGAGAATATGGCGTTGATCGCAGCAGGAAACCTATTGGCTGGGTTAAGGGTAGAGCGATTACCCTTTTGTGTAAATCCAGAAATTTATGATACTTGAAAAAACAATCTTTATTATTGAAAGTCAGAAAGCCGCTTTTTAAGTTGTTGAGCGGCTTTTCTAATGGTTGGTTTGGGATGCTGTAGGAAGAGATCAGCAAGCTCAGTAATCTCATCCTTTCTAGTTTTTAAATGTGGGAATCCTTTTGCCAATCCTTCCAGCGCTAATTTCGCATGATGGGTTTGATGAGCGCTCAAAGCGTCAAGTAAAAGCGGATATGCCTTTTCTGCATATTTATCATCGCATGTTGCTAAAATTCCTGCACAAACAACAATATAATCTCTGACAATGACACTTTTATCTTTGGAAAACATGATTGCGAGTTGATCCCATTGTTTAGCAACGATATCTGGTGCAAAGCGAGTGATTAACGCAGTGGCATGCATCGCTTCCCATCTTACCCGTGTATTTTTATGACCCAGCAGTTGGATGATCTTATCTGAATAAGGGGCAATTAATTCAGGATCATTTTCTGCAATCATTGTGCAGACCTCAACACAATCACCCAGTAAACCATTATCTTTGCTATTGAAACAGTCAATGATTTCATAGAGTAAATCTGGGTTATCCAGAATTTGCGCAGCTACGATGCGATTCCCCTTCTCACTGCGTTCTTTTTGCTGGGATGAAAGTTGGTAAATAATGGTCATTTTTTCAATTCCCAAAGTCTACTTTGATTATAACGAAAAATTAATTTCTTTATCAGAAATTAAAAATCCCAGTGATCTGACTGGGATTTTAATGTTTTACATATTATCGATAGGTCTTCAGAAAAATCTTATACCCATGTTTATCCAATTTAATTTTAGAACCCAATTTAACTTGATCACCAGTCCATCCGTCCACAAATTCCTGGTATTTCAGAGAATCAGGCAGATCCAAAACCACCGGGGTTTGGATAGTATTAACAATCACTACGATTTTTGAAGATTCATCCTCTTTTTTGAATATAAAAGATTGGTGTTCCGCATCGACAAGCAACCATTCCAGATCAACCTCACCTAAAACAGGAAATTTTTTTCGAAGGGCAATTAATTGTTTAACAAAGGTTTGTAAATCCAAATCTTGCTCGGATTCATCCCAGGGCATGCAACGGCGATTGTGACCTTCCGGTCCGGCCAACCCAACCTCGCTGCCGTAATAAACGCTGGGAGCACCCGCAAATGTAAATTGAAGTAAATAAGCAAGCTTCACTTTTTCAATCTGATCGCCACAAATACTCATTATCCGTGGCGTATCATGGCTATCGATCAAATTGTACATAACCGGCAAGTTGTGTTTGGGATAATTGACTAACAGCTGGTTAATCGCATCCTGATATTCAACAACATCATACTTTTGCTTTACTCGATCTGGTTCTCCTAACAGGAACCAGATTGGGTAGGTCAATTCATAATTCATGACACCATCGAACTGATCGCCCATCAGCCAGGGGTATGAGTTATCCCAATTTTCTCCCAGAATATAAATCTCAGGATTGATCTGCTTCAACATCTGCCGAAACTCGCGCCAGAAAGCATGCGGCACCTCATTGGAGACATCCAAACGCCAGCCATCTACCTTGTATGTTTCTGTCCAATAACGAATCGCACCAAACAAATGCTCTTTCACCAGTGGATGATCCGTATTCCATTTAGGCATTAATGGTGTAAAAGCAAAGGTCGCGTAATTGAGATGCCCTCGATCATCAAAGCTTATTTTTGGGATTTTTCCTTCCTCAACATCAAAATTGATCACCGGATCGCGCTCAATGAAGAAGCAATCATAATATCTGGATTCACGACCATGTTTGACCACATCCTGCCAGAAGGGATGGAACCAGCCACAGTGGTTAAAGACAGCATCCAACATTACCCTTATGCCGTGTTGATGGGCTTTTTCCATTAACTCGCCAAACAGCTCATTGGTTCCAAAAGCAGGATCAATTTTGTAATAATTCGTG
>JACZIY010000240.1 GCA_014860845.1 Anaerolineaceae bacterium | reverse complement strand
AATGCCTAAGATTGATCCAACCAAGCCCAGAAAGAGAGCTTCAATTAACATTTGAGTGACGATCTGTTTGCGGGTCATCCCCACCGTACGCAACATTCCATATTCACGCGTTCGTTCCAGAACTGTCATTGCAAAAGCATTGTAGATGAGAAAAGCGCCGACAAAAAGAGCAATCCCACTCATCATATTCAAACCGATTTGATAATTCGCTAACATTGAGGTTTGTCTTTCACCTTGACTGGCTGGAAAAATGACTGAGAATGAAGAGCCCACCCGCGACTGGATCTTGGTCTGAAGAGTTTCTAAGAATTGTTTCTCTGAATTGGAGGCAATGATATCAATCTGGTCTATTTCTCCTGATCGGTTGAAAATTCGCTGAGCTGTATCAAGAGAGATGACCCCAAAACTTCCATTATTCGATAAACCTGGACCTTCTCTGGAGATTACTCCGACTAATTTTAATTTCTCTATACCGTTGGGTGTTAGAAAATCGATCCAATTTCCAACTTCAAGATCTTTCTCATCTGCATAGCTTTCTACCAAAACGATTTCGAATAATCTGGTTTCAGAAGATAGGAAACTCCCTTGCGTGATGTTGTAATCACGTGCGAGTAATTCCAAATCCGGGTCAATGCCATGCAGCAGGATCCCTCCCGCAGAAGTTCCAAAGAAGGTAATACCTAATTGATCCTGAGGAATTTCATCAGCCAGTAAGGTGGTTGCCTTCATAATGGGCAAAGCTGATTGAATACCTGGGATGCCGGCAACTGTTCGTACGGTTTGTTCAGAAAAACCTTGTTGATTACTGGATGGAATGACGGATAGATTAACTTTTCCAGATGTATTTTGAAATAATCTGGTGATGGAGGCTAAAGCTGCGTCATTGATGATCGATATCGCCAGGAGCCCTGCTACGCCTAAAATAATACCAAGCATACTGAAAATTACCCGTAAAGGTCGTGAGAACATGGATCTTAAGGTAATATAGCGTATAAGTAGCATATTATTTCTTTATTGCTCCAGAAATTCCAGAATGTTATTTAATTTTCTTAATCTCGCTTGAAATGGCAGGTTTTTCTCGAGCAGGATTTCTTTTAAGATTTTTCCATCCCTGAGAAATACGACCCTATCTGCATAGCAAGCAGCACGAGGGTCGTGTGTCACTTCAATGATGGATTGGTTTAATTGATCACAGGAACGTCTTAATAATTCCATAATCACTTTGCCTGATTTGGTATCCAGGTTTCCGGTTGGTTCATCCGCCAGAACAACGGAAGGTTTGGTGATTAACGCGCGCGCGATAGCAACACGTTGTTGTTCACCGCCCGATAATTGATCCGGTCGATGATGCCTGCGGTTGGATAATCCTACCAATTCCAAAAGACCATCCAATCTGGCCTGATAATCTTTTGGGTCTTTCCCATCAATGATTAAAGGTAGCAGAATATTTTCTTCTGCATTCAGCGTGGGAACCAGATTGAAAAACTGGAAGATAAAACCGATATTATGTCTGCGAGCAAGCGTAGTCTGATTGTCATCTGAGCCGGATAGCTGTTTTTCAGCCAGATAAACAGATCCACTGGTAGGTTGATCTAACCCGCCCATTAAGTGCAGCAAAGTTGATTTTCCACTACCGGACGGCCCCATGATGGCAACGAACTCTCCTTTTTCCAATTGAAAATCAACCCCATCCAATGCGTTAACAGTCAGTTCGCCCAGAATGTATTGTTTATGCAGCTGTTTTGCTTCCAGAACACTCATCTTTTCCTCCAAAAATCATTCCTCGTGAATGATGATTTCGCCTTTATAGCCATCGATAGAAATAATTTGATTGTCAATTAATTTCATTGCGTTGTGAACAGACACTACTGCTGGGATTTGATATTCCCTGGCAATGATGGAACTATGTGAAAGCATACCCCCAGATTCAGACACAACCGCTCCCGCTTTTGCAAACAATGGCGTCCATCCAACTTCCGAAAATGGAATAACCAGAACATCACCAATTTTAACTTTTGAAAAATCATCAATACCTTGAACTTTTCGTACCGGTCCTGTGTAATAACCCTGAGAGGTCGGGACGCCTTTTAAAGTGGACGAATGTTGCGGAATGATTGGTGGAGGTTGATCGCCAAAAATCACAGTTGGCAAATCCACTTCCCGGGTTTTTTCAATATCCTCTTTAATCTGCTTAATTTTGATTTTATGCTCATTTGTTTTGGATTTCGATGTAGCGATTGTCTGAATTTCTTCCCAATCTAAATAGAAAATGTCATTTAGTTCATCCAAAATTTTCATTTCAACAAAATGTTGCGCAATTGACAAAAAATACGGCCGAAACAAACCATATCCATAAGAATAAAAATATCCAACTTCTTCGCGATATTGGAAGAATTGACATGTACGTTTATAAAATAAAGTTAATAAGAATGATTTTTTCTTTAGTTCTGAATATTTTAATGGTTTCTTTTCTTTTTCTTCTTCTTCAGGAAAACCAGAAATCATTTCTAAGATTTTTTCTGGTTTTTCCCGCCAGGGTGTTGAAGAAAAATTATTGGTATTGTCACTCAAATGACCGAATTTTTGATTGAAAGCAAGGAATTCTTTTTCAAATTTTGAGTCGCTCTTCATTTTCTGGTATGGATCGAATTGATTAGAGATGATAATATCTCTTGATTCTCGAGGGAGAGATTGGTAAAGGTTTCTTAAATCTCTTAAATAAAAATTTGGATTATATTGCATTGCTCCTTCAATATCACTTACAAAATCGAAATTTTCTGGTTTCACTCCCAATTTTTTTAAGTAAGAATTAAGAAGATTGTTGTACATGGAGAGTAATAAAGG
>JACZIY010000239.1 GCA_014860845.1 Anaerolineaceae bacterium | reverse complement strand
AAATGGTGCGGAAGGGATTGTACTGGGATGCACTGAAATTGGTTTATTAGTCAAACAGGAAGACTTCCTGCTGCCGGTTTTTGATACTACTGCGGTTCATGCTCTTTCTGCTGTGGATGTAGCCCTGGATAATAAAAGGATTGAGGATTTTTTGCCAGGTTAAAACCAAGTAAGGTTATGATGAAAGACCTGAGAATTGAAATGTTTGGTTTTTAATACTGACATGCTAGAATGGAAGTGATGAAATCCCGCTGGATCTGGTTTCTGATTGGCATCGTTCTGGTTGGGCTTCTGGTTATCATCTGGATGAGCCCTATCGGTTCGTTATTTCGTGATCAGGAACAACTATCTGTTTGGTTGCAAGGCTGGGGCCGATGGGCACCTCTTGTGACCATCACATTGCATGTGCTGCAAGTACTGACGGCACCTATCCCGGGCACAGCCATCGATGCTGTCAATGGTTTATTATTTGGCCCCTGGTTGGGTACGCTTTACAGCATGACCGGGTTGATGATCGGATCCATACTGGTAATGGTTTTAACACGCCGCTTTGGGCGACCGATGATGGAACGCTTTATCGACCCTTCCTCAATTGAAAGAATTGATCGTCTTGTGGAACGGCGTGGTTCTTTGGTCATTTTCCTGATCTTTCTATTTCCCTTTCTACCAGATGATGCGGTTTGTTTTCTAGCAGGGCTGACATCCATCCCATTATTGGAATTAGTGTTATTAGCAATGGCAGGGCGTACCCCCGGGGTTTTTGTGGCTAATCTTTTGGGTTCACACGCAGATTCATTGGTGTTATGGCAATGGATTGTGTTGGGAGTTCTATTTGCTCTGGCAGCGGGATTTATCTGGCGGTTTCGTAGTGAGATCCAGGAAAAAATTCTGGGATGGTTAGAAAAGATAAGTCGTAAAGAATGAGCCATCGATTTTGATTATCCCAACAGTCAGGCTACAATCATATAATACTTTTTCTTGAGGAGGAATAATGCCTTTACAGATTCTGATGGCTGGTGCAGCTTGTGGAAAGACAACAGAGGTCCTCAAAAAAATTCGAATTGAATTAACGACCGGAGATTTGAAAAAAATCTGGGTGGTACTTCCTGACCGGCGGCAGGCGACATCTTTTAGAACAAAGCTTATGAATAGTGGCAGCATGTTAGGTGTTTCCATCGGATTATTTAATGAAATCTGTACAGAAATTCTGCTGAAATCAGATGTGTATCTATCCCAGGCACCCAATACCATGCTACACCGTATTATCCTGGAAGTCATTCAGAGTCATAGTCAGCAGGGAATGCTGGGTGAATTTGAGCTTATTAAAGAGAAATCAGGGTTTATTCAGCTTGTCCACCAGAAGTTCTCGGAATTGACTCAAGCCGGATATTCTGTAACACAACCCAGATTGGTTCCTGATGAACAAACTGCGCCGTTGGAACTAATCCTCGCCCTTTATGACACCTATCTGGAACGCCTAAGACAATTGAAATGGATGGATCCCCATCAAATCATCAGCGTTGCCTTATCAGCTCTGGAAATAAATCCCAGATTGGTGCGTGGTTGGAATCTTGTGGTTGTGGATGGCTTTGAACGTTTCACGCCGCCGCAACAGGATTTATTAATTCTCCTGGCTGAATTGGGGGTCAGGGTGATGGTGACTTTACCTGGCGATGATTTAACCGGACGGGTTGTTTACCAGCGCGCGCAGGATAGCCTGGAGAATTTCCAACGAGCCTTTTCAGACCTGGAAATAATTCACCTGGGTGACCAGCCACACCTACCACCATCCATCCTGGGTCTAGCCAATAATTTTCTGGTTGATCAACCGCAAAAAATAGAAAAGCAGCATAATGTACGTTTATTGGCAGCGCATTCTCCATTACAGGAAGTGCGAGAAGTCTTACGGAATATGAAGAAATTATTGAGAGTTAAAGGAGCTTTCACTGGCGATTGTGCTGTATTGGTGCCCGATGAAGTCCAATACCCGCCTTTATTACAGACGGTTGCTGAAGAATATGGCATCCCACTTCACTTCGTTTGGGGTAAACCCTTACAGCACGTAGCGCAAATTGGATTGATCGTGAATTTGTTACGCCTTACGGTTGAAGATTTTCCCAGAAGACAGTTTCTGGATGTGCTGAGAAGCCCTTATTTGAATCTGGCTGAATTTGGTTTTATGCCGTCTGATGCTGTCCGGTTGGAGAGGGTCAGCCGCTATGGGCCAGTGATAGCTGGTTTGGAAAATTGGGAAAAAGTTTTAAAACGCCTGGCTAACCAGGTGGTTGAAGCTGACAGGCAATTCGAAAGTGAAGAAGAAGATGATATCTTTGCTCTGCCAAATGCTGAAACCTCCAGAAGGTTGCTTGAAAGTATTCAAAAAATAGCCATCCTTTTACAACCCCTGCAGGGGCAACAGCGCATTACAGCCTGGGTGGATTGGCTCTGGCAGCTGCTCAAAGACTCTGGATGGATGTCTCTATTAGATTTTTCTGAATCTTCTGCCTGGTTTGAGAGATTTTCACGCGATCTGAGGGAAATGTGTATATCAGATCTGGAGTTAGGGCAATGGGTACTGGATTACAACCAATTCGTAGCAGAATTGGAGATGGTTTTTCAAATCAGTACTTATAGTCAGAAATTGGATGAGAACAAAATTCAGGTATTGCGTTTTTTGGATGCGCGCGGCTCGCGCTTTGAACATATTGCAATTCTTGGGCTGGCAGAAGGAGTATTTCCGAAATCCCAGCGCGAGGATCCCTTCCTGCCAGAAACATTCCGCAGAGAAGCCGGGCTGGAATCGAGTTTGGAACAGGATCAGATTGGTGTGTTTTATCAGGGAATTACCAGGGCAAACACAACTTTGATGGTGACTCGGCCATATATGTCGGATAAAGGGGAAGCACTGGAACCTTCACCCTATTGGAATGCATTGATCGCCTCCGTTGAGAAAGATGATATCGAGACAGTGCGTTCGACGATGAGAAGGGATTTAAGGGATGCTGCTTCGATTGAAGAATTATTATTCTGGTCGAAATTGTTCAATCAACCTGTTCAATTTGATGACGAAAGACTGATGGGAATGGTGAACACGATCAAACATAAGGAGCAGGTTTTATTTGCTCGTCATCGTAAACTACCAGAAGGTGAGTACGAAGGGAAATTCGATGGGCTACCATCGGTTTTGGAGAAATATAACCAGAAAAAAACAAACTGGAGTGCATCCCGACTGGAAACATACAAGAGTTGCCCGATGCGTTTCTGGACACAATATGCTCTTGCTGTTGATGAGCAAAGGATCCCCGAGGTGGGTTTGCAATCATTTCAGATCGGCAATATTTTGCATCAAATTTTGGAAGAAGTTTATCGGGCAGCTGAAAACCCGGCAGATGTAAATGGCGTGCTGGAAAAATTGCCGGTCGTTGCCAAACGAATTTTCGATGCTGCCCCAGAAATATATCAATTTGAACCAACAGCCTATTGGCAGACCCAACAACAGGAATGGCTGCTAATTCTCGAACTCACCATTACGGGATTGGCATCGGATGAGTGGGTTCCGATTGCTTTTGAACAAAAGTTTGGATTGGATGGTAATCCTTCCCTGGAGATTTCATTGGAAGATGGGCGTGTGGTGTGTTTACATGGCGTGATTGATCGGGTGGATCGGGATCCCCAGGGAAACATCAGGGTGATAGATTATAAAACAGGGGTGAGTCACCTGGATAAAAAAGACCTGATTAAGGGAACCAGGCTGCAATTACCGCTGTACGCATTGGCTGCCACGCAAGCTCTTAATATGGGGGAAGTTACGGAAGGTTTTTATTGGTCGCTGAACGCCAAAAAAGAAGGATCGCTTAAATTGAGTTCATTTCAGACAGAAGATTTTGAAGGACCAAACGGCGCCATCCAGGTGGCTAAACAACACATAGAAATGATAATGGAAGGCTTATCCATTGCTGATTTTCGTCCACAGGTACCGGAGGGGGGCTGCCCGAATTATTGTGCTGCCAGATTATGGTGTTGGCGCTATCACCCAGGGAGGTCATGATGATGACAAGTGAAAGCACCCTGAAGACATTAGAAACACAGGATTTATCCGATCCGCAAAAAGAAGCAGCAGCTGAGCGAGACCGGAATGTGGTGGTAACCGCAGGGGCAGGTTCAGGAAAGACACGTACGCTGGTGGCACGATATCTCAGCTTGTTGGCGGATGGATTGCCACCTGAAAAAGTGGTGGCAATCACATTTACAGAAAAAGCTGCAAATGAAATGAGGTCGCGGGTGCGATCTGCCATTCGATTTCAGATCACCACCGGGCAAAATCAGGAGGAACAACGCTTCTGGTTGGGATTGGAGCGGCAAATTGATGCTGCTCGCATTGGCACTATCCATAGTCTATGTGCCGAAATTTTACGCACACATCCAGCGCAAGCAGGAATTGACCCATTGTTCACTGTGGTTGATGAAGGTCAGGCGACGATATTAATAGCCGACGCTGTTGAATCAGTTCTGGTACAAATCACCATGGAAGAGAAATATTTGCCACTCTTTGAATTGTTACGCGTTAAATCTCTGGAGACGGTTTTGACCCAAATGATCAGGAAGCGTTTGGAGGTGCAGAATTGGATTCAACACGAACAGTCATACCATCAATTTCTGATGGCAGGGTTGCAACCGTTTATGCAGTTGGAAGAATTGCAACATTGCATTCAGGATTTGAAGTCCTTTTCCCCGCAACAACTGCAGAATGACACATCAGCTAAGGGGGTTGAGCAGGTTAATGCTTTTCTGGCAGCCTGGCAGGAGGTTGAAGTAGCCTGGCAGACACATGATTTTCTAAATTGTGTGAGTTTATTGATAGGTATCAGGACACGAGTTCTGAACAGGCTAGTTGGCAGTGCTTCCAGTACCTCCAAAAGCGATCTGACCACCTGGCGTGCACTGTTTGACATTGAATTAGGTTGGATAGAAAAAGGATTCGAAGCAGATTTTGAAGAAAAAATTGACACAGCCTTACCCTTATTAAAAGAAGCTTTTTCACTGGTTCTTGTTCATTACAACAAATTATTATCCAACCAGAAATCGCTGGATTTCGACGATCTGGAAGGTAGAGCCCTGGCGTTGCTGCAACAGCCTGAAATTGCAAAAAACTGGCAGGAGAAGGTGCAGGCATTACTGGTGGATGAATTTCAGGATACCAACCAGCGCCAACGGCAATTGATCGAAGCGTTGACAGCGGGAAATCCAGGTGGTTTATTTGTGGTAGGGGATGCCCGTCAATCTATCTACCGTTTTCGTGGAGCAGATGTAACGGTGTTCAGAGAAGTGCAAAAGGAAGCAGAACGAACCCATGGATTGGTTTGTAAATTGGAAGAAACGCATCGCACGCATCCTCATTTAATGAGCGCCATGGATGCGCTTCTGGCTGCTATCATGGGAGATGAAATCGATGAAGCAAAACCCTTCCATGTACCTTTCACAAAAATGATCCCTGTTCGAGAAGATTTACCCATCGGAGTTAAAAGACCATATCTGGAAATCCTGATTGGTGCCGGCAGCGATTCGGAAGAAGGCCGGATATTGGCTGCAAACCTTCTGGCAGAACGCTTGTTAGCGTATAAACAAACCGGGGAAATACAGGATTGGAAGGATGTTGCTCTATTGTTTCGTGCTTCGGGGGCATTTCCGATCTATGAACAAGCCTTGGAATCTGCCGGGATTCCATATGTTACCATTGCCGGGAGTGGATTCTACGATCGCCCTGAGATCCGGGATTTACTGAATTTATTACGTGCCTTATCCGATCCATGGGATGATCTGGCAATGGTCGGTTTTTTACGTTCACCAGCAACAGGCATGAGTGATCTGGGCATTATCCAGCTACGTTGGTCACAATCTGGAAATCAACCAGTATCTCTGCGGCAAGCTTTGATAATGGATCACTCGTATTTAAACCAAGAGGATGAGAAGGCAGCCGGAAGAGCATTGGATTTACTGGGTGAGTTTGAAGAAATTGTTGGCAAATTACCGGTGGCAGCTCTCTTACAACGCCTGATTGAGCGTACTCATTACAGAATCATTCTGGCGGGTTCTGCCGAACGCGGTTGGCGAAATATTGAAAAATTGTTAATGGATGCGTATACCAGCCATCAAACCAGCATTCATGCTTATCTGGAATATGTACAAAAAATTCGGGATATTGGCGTACGGGAAGGGGAAGCAGCCGGGGCAGCCGAAGATGCGCTGCAATTGATGACCATTCATAAATCCAAAGGATTGGAGTTTCCCTGGGTGATACTGGCGGATGCCGGTCGTCGACCCATGACTGGAACGGATCGATGGCAGTTAGACGGTGAATGGGTGTCCTTTCATCCAGATCGGGTGGATTACAAGTCTTTACTATCCCGTTATTTAAAGATGCTCGATGCAGACAGGGAAGATGCCGAAACCAGACGTTTATTGTATGTTGCTTTCACACGGGCCAGGGATAAGTTAATCATCAGTGGCCACTTTTCCCAATTCAAAGAAAAATTTACCGTGAATGGGTGGCTGAAGAAAATTCTGGATCTGTTAGAACTCGATCCAGAACAGCTGGTAGCAAACCCTGCCGCAGAGACAAACCTGGTAGCCAGTGGTGAGCGGATGGGCATACAGGTCAGAACACAATTGGTTGAATTTCCAACCCGGGAATTAGAAAAAGCAGATGAACAGGTGTTCTCTATGAGTGCTATGCTGACCGGTAATGAGCCAATAAAAACCTTACTGGAGACTTTGAAATCTGAAGAGAATAACCTGGATTTGTTTGACCCACCCCAAAAATTCCCTTTATGGGTGGGGAAGTTATTGCATCATGCTATCCATCGCTGGGACTTTCACAATGATGAAGCCATGCAACAATTTCTTGAACGATCAGCACTTGAAATTGGCATTCTGGAATTGGAACAAAGACGGAGCGCGGTTTTACAGGCAAAAGGATATTTACAACGATTGCAGAACCATCCGATTTATGTGGAAATTTACCAGGCGAGCAGACGCTATCATGAAGTCCCATATGAGTTACAGGATGAACCGCAGAATGAACGTGGTCGTCTGGATGTTCTCTATCTATCCGAGCGTGGATGGAAAATTGTCGACTTTAAAACAGATCATCTGGCATCTCTATCTGATCTGGACGAGGACAGGAGATTGGACTACCGGGCACAATTGCTGCGATACCAGAATTCAGTATTCCAGCAGCTCAAAGAAATGCCGTTTGCCCAATTTTGTTTTCTGAATTGTGGTAACTCGATTCAGTTGGTGAATCTGGAAGATTTCTAATGTGCCAGTTGAAAAGCAAATTGGCTGTTTCGTAAAATAAAATAATTCATAAAAAAGGTATTGACAAACTCTTTTAAACGTTGTAAACTATTTTTATCAGTAAAAATAATTTTAGCGATAAAAGAAAAGGTTGCGATGGGACATAATAAAAGAGAAGGCGTATTTATCATAAAAGATTTAGACACACTAAAAGTAGTGGCAGACCCAGTGCGTAACCAGATTATGGAAGTGCTTGAGAAGAAACCTCAAAATGTTAAAGAAGTGGCAGAAAAACTGGGGTTAGCACCCAGTAAGTTATATTATCACTTCAACATGCTGGAAAAAGTAGGATTAATTAATGTGGCTGAAACAAGGCAGGTTGCAAACCTGATTGAAAAATATTACCAGGCTACCTCCAGTTTCATCGATATTGATCCTACGTTGCTAAATTTTTCCACATCAGAGGGAAAAGAAAACTTATACACCATGGTGACCTCCACCATCGATACAACCCGGGAAGATTTGTTGCGCAGCTTACAAGCCCGGTCGCTGCAATTGGAACAAGGCGTGGCTGGAAAATTGAGAGCGGTAACCCTATCACGCTATCTCAGTAACCTGAGCGATGAAAAAGCGGATGAATTCCACAAACGAATGGAAGAATTGCTGGAAGAATTTATCGACGCCGACACGAAAGACCCTGAACAGCAAACATTTGCAATGACGTTAGCCATGTATCCAAGTTTTTATTTCCGTGATTTGAGTAACGAACAGCAAGCGTAAGACCTTCCATCCGAATAGCGATCAATCATTGAAGTCCTCAATGTCGATTTTGTATTCCCAATGAGTGAAAGGAAAATCATGTCAAAGATAAAAGAACCCCAGAATATGCGCACATTTTTCACCATTTGGGTTGGTCAACTGATTTCAATTTTAGGCTCCGGGTTGACCAGCTTTGCTCTGGGCGTCTGGATTTTTCAACAAACCGGTAAAGCAACGCCATTTGCCATTACCGTTTTGTTTGGGAGTTTGCCAGCAGTCCTGTTAGGTCCGGTGGCTGGTTCGGTGGCGGATCGCTTCAATCGCAAGAAGGTAATGCTGTTAGCAGATACTGGCAATGCCATCATTACGCTGGCTGCATTTTTCCTCTTGCTGGCCGGTCAATTGGAAATTTGGAATATTTATTTGATTGCTCTGGTAGGTTCAGTTTTCAGTGCATTTCAGGAACCGGCTTTTGCTGCATCGGTTGTTATGCTTGTCCCTAAAAAGGATTTAACCCGTGCCAATGGTCTATCACAAATGAGCAATGCACTGGGAAACCTGGTTCCGCCATTGATGGCTGGATTGTTATTTGGGCTGATTGGCTTGAAAGGCATAATCCTGATAGATTTCATCACATATTTTGCAGCCTTGGGCACCATGATCATTTCACACATTCCCCAACCGGAACGGGTGGAATCCAAGGAAAAGATCAGTCAATGGCAGGAGGCCATGGCTGGTTGGCGCTACCTGCGTCTGAATAGTGGATTATTGGGTCTGGTTTTCTATTTTGGAGTCGTCAACTTCATGCTCAACTTTGCAGCCGTATTAACCAGCCCCATGGTTTTGGCATCCTTTTCTCCAGCCATTTTAGGTTACGTGCAGACCGCCGGTGGGGTGGGTATGCTGATCGGTAGTGTTCTTCTTTCAGTCTGGGGAGGCTCTAAAAAGAAAATTTTATCCATCATGATTTTTGTCACGATATCCAGTCTGGGGTTAGCTATTGCAGGGCTGCGACCAAATGCCTTTGTTATTGCTGCTGGTTATTTTGTCATGTTGTTTGTCATACCGCTGGCATCAGGTTCCAGCCAGGCGATTTTTCAGGTCAAGGTGCCACTGGATTTGCAGGGACGGGTATTTGCCATGCGCAGTATGATCTCACGTTCGATGATGCCAATTGCCTTCCTGACGGCTGGTCCTCTGGCTGATCTGGTATTTGTTCCGATGTTGTCGGAAGGTGGCATACTTTCAAATACCTTTATTGCTCGAATAGTGGGTGTGGGGCCAGGGCGTGGGATTGGTTTGATCTTTGTCATAGCTGGTTTGGGAACTATCTTGATCACGTGGATAGCGTATATGAACTCGAAAATTCGGCATATCGAAACCAGCATTCCGGATGTTGTTAAAGATCCAGAACCTGTA
Source organism: Anaerolineaceae bacterium (assembly GCA_014860845.1). The sequence continues at coordinate 4,040 of JACZIY010000239.1, read as the reverse complement.
GAAGAAGAAAAATCCTTGATTTCCAACATAGTACCTGCAGCTGATTAATACCAATTGAGCGTCTGATTCAGGTAATTCAATCAAAAAAAGACTAACACGATCCACACTACTTCTTAATACTTTCTAAACATGCTCCTAGTATTATTGAGATCATAAGCAAGTCAATAAAACAAAGGAGTTTTAAATGAAAAAGAGCTTAATTGCCATTTTAGTGGCAGCAGTGTTAGTAGCAAGTTTTAGTGTTGTAGGGAGCGTTTACGCTCAATCAGGTACCCCTGGTAATGGTTATGGTGTTGCGACGCAGCAACAATTACAGACCGAAGATGGTTTGGGTCTTTATCATGACGAAATTATCGCTGTATTTGTTGAAGCCCTTGGTCTGACCGCAGAAGAAATTGAAGCAAGAATTGCTGATGGTTTCACAATTGCTCAGATTGCACAAGCTGAAGGCTTAACCCTGGAAGAGATCAGAGCTTTGATGCCAGTTGGTTTGTATGGTGCACGCAATGCTGGTTGGATGGGTCGTGGATACATGGCAGCTGGAGAAAACGCTGAATTTGCATTCGGTGGACAATTCTTAGGTGACGGCACTTGTCTGGTAGACGGACAACCCGTACGAGAATTTGTAAATCAAATGGGTATGGGACGCGGTCGCAACCGGTAATAAATAACAAATGATTGAGAAAAAGAGTAGGTTTCCTACTCTTTTTCTTTTTTAATTTCAATTGGCAAGTGGATCGTGAAAGTAGTTCCAGATCCGATTCCAGAACTTGTTACTGTAATAGTGCCCCCATGTGCTTCTACCAGACGCTTTGCTATGGTCAACCCAATCCCAGAACCGCCACTCTGCCGGGAGCGAGATTTATCAACCCGATAAAAGCGGGTGAAAATATGAGGTAAATGTTCTGAGGCAATCCCCGATCCAGTATCCTGAAACTGAATTTTTAGCTCATTTCTTTGCTGTTGAGCAGAGAGGAATACAGAATTACCTGGATCGGTAAATTGGAGCGCATTCATCAACAAATTTACCAGAACCTGTTCTAATCGATCCGGGTCAACCAAAATCGTGATATTTGGTTCTGGAAGTGAAATAGAAAAATGGATCTGCTTTTCTTGAAATTTTTTTTCATATTTTCTTGAAATATTCAGTAAGAATTCCGAAATTGACACCCATTGCTGATTTAAATGGTATGCTCCACCTTCAATTCGGCTTAATTCCTGTAAATCATCTACCAACCTTTGCAATCGATCAGCTTCCTGGTAAAGCTGTTGATAGGTTTGTTCGTTTCCCTGGACGACACCATCGATCAAGCCTTCCATGGAACCTTTGATGGTGGTTAAAGGTGTTCTCAATTCATGTGAAATATCCCCAATCAATTGTTGACGCATATTTTCTGTTTCTTCCAGGCTGGCAGCCATTTGGTTAAATCCTATCGCCAATTTTTGAATAGGATCTAAATTTGTGTTGTGCGGTTCAAATGAAAGAGGAATACGTTGGTGATACTTGCCAGATGCGATTTCTTGTGCAGCGAAGAACATTTTCTGAAGAGGAGATTCGATCATGCGACTGATGCCCCAACTGATTAATAAGGACATGAGTAATACTACTGGTAGGGCAATCCACAATGCCTCAGTGGATGTCTGGTAGAAAATTTCGTACAATCCGTTATCCATCATACGAATTCCCATGTTTAAATTGGTTGTATCCCGCATCATCATGTTCATATCACTCATATGGCGGCTGAATGCATAGGGAATTGATATTCGAAATGCAATCATCAGGGTTAATAAACTGAGGAATATTCCAAAAAAGATTGCTAAAAATAATTTCCAGAAAAATTTGATTTTTTTCATGTTTTCCTAATCATCAAACCGGTATCCAACACCTCGGATCGTCGTGATAAAACGACCCCCTAATTTTTTTCGAACATGCCCTACATGGACATCAACTGTGCGGGTCTCCCCGTAAAATTCATAACCCCAGACATGCTGCAAGAGTTGTTCACGGCTGAGAACCTGATGTTGATGGATCATGAATGTGTGTAAAATATCAAATTCTACCTGGGTAAAATCAAGCAAATTTTCCTCAACCCATATTTGTCGGCTGTTTGGATTCAGACGAATATGTTCACTGGTGAGCTCCGATTGTTTTTCTGGTTTATTTTGTTCGCGCCTCAAAGCGGATTTAATCCGAGCTGTCAATTCGCGCGGGCTAAAAGGTTTGGTGACATAATCATCACCACCCAAAGTTAATCCAACAATTTTATCGGTTTCCTCAGTTTTTGCTGTCAGGAAGATGACATAAGGATCTGCATGTTGCCTGATCAAACTCAAAACTTCCAGACCATCCATGCCTGGTAACATGATATCCAGAATGATTAAATCCGGTTTAAAAGATTGAGAAATTTTTACAGCCGAAGGTCCATCGAATGCTTCTTGTAACTCATACCCTTCGTTACGAAGATAGGCGCTGATCAGGTTTCGTATTCCAGGTTCATCATCAACGATTAAAATCTTAGGCGTCATTTTACTTTCCTGATAGTGTAAGGCTAATAAATGATATTAAAAATTATAATCTCTATTTAGTCTGAAAAAATCCACAATCATTGTGTTCAAAACAAACCAGAGATGCATTAAAAATTCAGGCTGACTTTCTCAGCCAGCCTGTTTTTAGTTTCAATCAAATTTTAGGATTCTGGTTGGAACCAACCCATCATACCACCCCAATTTCCGGAGCGACCATTTCCATGGCATCCACCAGCGGGGTATCCGGATGAGTCTTCACCAGACCATCTTTCCTGCATGCGTTCATAGCGATTCTGGAAGAATGAACCATCAACATCAGCTGATTCCCAATAACTTGTGTGGAAATCCTGCATCAAGCTGAAAAATTCTTCCTCTGAAACACCTGCTTCAGCTGCGATTGCGTATAAACTTTCGCCATTACTTAATCGGGTATTCAGTTCATCTTCGGATAGACCTAATGCCTCTGCGAAAAATGGGATCATGGCGGTGTGCATCGGATTATCGACATCACCTGCCAAACAACCAGTTTGTGCACTTTGACCATAATAGCCACCCATCATACCTCGTCCACGCATACCATATCCACCGGAAAATTCTCCATCACCATAACCAGGACAGGTATAATCCTGATCAGGATTCTGAGGATCAGTTGTCTGGGCACTTACCACCCAAATGGAACCACCAATAGCCAGAACGGCTATTAAAACGCCTACGATCAGTATTAATTTTTTCATGAATAGACCTCCAAATTTCTTAATTAATTCAATCTTACTGTAAAATTGTAAAGATACAGTAAAGAAAATTTAAAGATATCGAAAAATTTTCTCCCCCACCATGTAAAATATAAAACAGAATTAAGTATCACTGATCATAACGATAAATTCAACCCCAGGATAAGAAGGTTTATGAATAACGTAGATTTACTTCTAACAAATGCTTTGATCGTCACCCAGGACGAAAAACGTTCGATTCTACCTGAAAGCTCCATTGCTATTCAAGGAAATCGGATCATCGCTATTGGTGCCTCCAAAGAGATTGATGGACAATTCATTGCCGAGAAAACCGTAGACCTGAGTGGAAAAATCGTATTCCCTGGTCTGATCAACACCCATGACCACCTCTTCCAGGTCGCGACCAAAGGATTGGGGGAGGACATGTCCGTGCAGGACTGGGTGACAGTGGTGACAGCTCCGACGGCCGCCAACATTACCCCCGAAGAGATCTACACAGTTTGTCTGACCGGTTGTCTGGAGCTCATACATAGCGGGGTTACCTCGGTCATCGATATGAATTACATGGCCTACACCTTTGGGCTGCATGACGAGAACATCCATGCCATTGTGGATAGCGGCTTGCGCGGTGTGTACAGCAGCATTATTTCCGATTACGGCCTGCAATACGGGAGCCCGGAATACTTGATGCGCCCGACCGATTGGTTTATCGACCAATATGAGCAACTGATCACAAAATACCCAGCCACCGAACGAATGGCTGTGTGGATGGCGGTTGGTGCT
>JACZIY010000238.1 GCA_014860845.1 Anaerolineaceae bacterium | reverse complement strand
GTATTGCATTGTCCCGCGATGTGCGCCAGGAAGTTGTTGATGAAATTATGTACAAGGTTGCTGAGTTATTACCTGAAAAATACCGTGGATATTATCAATTCGAAAATGAATTCAAATACAAATATCTGGAAACAATTGGGTCATAATAATTTCCTGGTTTGATCACAGTTAAAATCATCATTTCATTTTTTTTTGGAGATAAAAATGTCTGAACCGATATCCAATCATCCTCAAGTTAAGAAATGGTTATCTCATATCCGCGCTCTGGCAGTGGATATTGGACCAAGAGGGTCCACCACGCCGGAAGAACGTCAGGCGGCAGAATATGCGAAAAATAAATTCGAGCAAATCGGTCTGATCCCCGTCTGGCAGGATTTCCAGAGTGCCAGGTCGATATTTTTACCTCATATCATTGGCAGTTTTTTAATGATTTTTGCTTTTATTTTGTACCCACTGGGCGGGAAGGTTACAACAGCGATTGCAGCCATCATCAGCATTCTGGTGATCGTCAGCGAGTTACAGGAATTAGGTTTTCAAAACAATCTTATCCGCATGCTGGTCCCCAAAGGGAGTAGCCAGAATGTGCATGCCGTCATCCCGCCATCCGCTGAACATAAGCAGGATATCATTCTGGTTGGTCATCTGGACACACAACGCACACCACTTTTCTTCCGGACACCGAAATACGTGAAAATCTACGATAAATTCACAACCATCATCTTCGTAACCTATCTCATACAAACCATTCTTTATAGCCTTTCTGTTTTTCTTCCCTGGTCGTGGGTCTGGTACGCATCCATTCCAACCGCCATGTGTGCTGTGTTGATGATTTCCTTCTTCATTGAAGCAGAATTCTCCCCCTTTACTGCTGGCGCGAATGATAATGCCAGTGCAGCTGGAATGGTTTTGACAATGGCAGAAGAATTACAAAAAAATCCATTAAAACACACTCGAGTCTTTGCGGTATGTACGGGTTGTGAAGAAACGCAACATTATGGCATGATCGCCTGGTACAAGCAGAATTTAAAGGTGCTCAAGAACCCAAAAGCAATCGTGTTCGAATTATTAGGTGTTGCCGGCCCCGGATTTCTTACCCAGGAAGGCATCATCGTCCCTTTTAAAGCGGATCATAATTTACTCAAAATGGTTGAAACCATTAGCCATGAACACCCTGAATGGGGTGCTTACCCGGTCAAAATAAGTGGTGGCAATAGTGAAATGGCAGATGCCCTTCGTAATAAAATTCCAGCGGTCAGTTTATTTGGTCTGAAAAAAGATGGTGAGGCGCCTTACTGGCACCAATTGGAAGACACTTACGACA
>JACZIY010000027.1 GCA_014860845.1 Anaerolineaceae bacterium | reverse complement strand
CTCTTCCCCGGCTGTGTTGAAATTTCACAGTTGGCATCCTGTTCCCCTCATGATTTATTCAAAATTCTGCCGTGCGGATGGTATTGCGGAATTTGGTGAAAGTGCCTGTGCAAAGGGCAACCTGGGACATGTATTTGCCCGTCATATCATGCCGATAGCGCTTGCCAATGCCGGCAGGGTCGCAAAATACGGGGCGTAATTTTCAAATCAAAGAGGTGTAAATGATAGGTGTTTTACAAAATCCCGAGCAATTCTCTCAAATTTTATACCAGAAAATGCAGGTCATCAATCCGGCGATTGCGGATCTGGAGTTGTTTGAATTCCGGTATGCATTGGTGAATTTAATACCGAAATCAGGTTGGGAATCCATTGATGTGGATGAACCAAAAAAAATTGAAGAAATGGTGAATTCACGGGACTATTACGAATCGATCCATCTAAGACCTAAAATGAATGAAAAACCTGTTATGGATGAACAAATCATCCATTTAACTCAGGTGTTATTTACGGGCTTGGTGATAGATAAATATTCTTCGGACTGGATATTGAATCATTTTTACTTTGATTTGCGTGGATTTTATTTTTTGCATAGGACACAATACTACAATACTGTAATCCAAAATTGGTTAGGTGGATCTCCATACAGAGCGTTTGAGCCAAAACAGAAGAAATTGAATCAACTTCAGGCTGTGGGGTACCAGGCATTCAAGCAGGCTAATCAGGAAGTTGATGGATGTTTTATTGAGATGTTGAAAAAAAATATTCAACATATAAAAAGACCTTTCTTAATCGGCATCGCCGGGCAGACAGCTGCAGGAAAAACGGAAATTGTCTCCCGTATTCAACAGAAATTTTCGCAAGAAAACCTATCGTTTACATCGCTTGAAATCGATCACTTTCTAACAGATCGCGACCAAAGGGAAGCCAGGGGGATCGACTCGCTTGGAAAAGAAGCCCTTCATTTTGATTTCTTCATTCGCTCATTGAAAGAAATTCGTCAAGGAAAGAAAATTAACATTCCACAATATGATTTTATCAGCGCTACCTCCAGTCATACCCTGGAGGGAGAAATGAAACCAGGATGTTCAACTGTGGAAATTACCCCGGCTGATCTGATATTTATCGAAGGAAATTTTCCATTTCTTTACCCAGAAGTTGCTGAATTAATTGAATTAAAGGTTGTTTATCTAACAGACGATGAAATAAGATTAAAACGCAAATGGAAGAGAGACATGGATTATCGCAAGAAATATGATGTGACTTATTTCCTCAATCGTTACTTCCGGGAACAATTCTTAATGGCTGAATCAGCTTATATTCCTCAGATGGAAAATTGTGACCTTCTAGTCGATACCACCAGAGCAGAAATCTGGCTGACTCCATCATTGAAGAAAATTGTTGATGGTAACTAAATTTGCATAAAATGACAGCAATTCTTAAAATTTTGAAATATAACTTGCAATTCGATTTAAATTGTTGTACAATATTTCAAATGAAAGTAAATTTTCATTAATAGCAAAATTGTTCCCCTGAAAAAAACTCAATAGAGGTTCTTGTGCATAGCGAAAAATCTGATAAAAATCTGGATTTTGGTTTAATCATCAGTGAGAAATTTCCATCGCTCACGAAAAGTGAGAAAAGAATTGCGAATTTCCTCAGAAAGAATCAGGAAGAATCTGCATTTCTACCTGCCGGAGAAATAGCAAAGCGGTTGAATCTCAGTGAAGCTACACTCGTTCGATTCGCACGAACGCTGGGGTTTCCCAGTTATCCAGCTATGCGATCGGTGTTGCAGGATAATTTTCGTCGCCGCGTAACACATTCCAGTCGTATACGTGGCCGTCTGGATGATTTAAGAGAAGCAGGTGATATTTTCGATCGTCTGGCAGTCACAGAGATTGATTATCTCTCCCAAGCACTCGATTCAATTGATCGGGCTGCAATGAAAGCTGCGGTTGAGTTATTTAATAATCATAAGCGCATATTTGTATTTGGTTTAGGACCATCCATTTCCCTGGTGGATTTGATGGAGATCCGTTTACGCCGCTTCGGAAAAGATGTTGTCCCCTTAACCAGTTCAGGTAGGGAAGTTATTGAACCTTTACTGATGTTGCAACCAGATGATTTGTTATTTATTATTTGTTTCTTTGATCAGAATCCAACTTTAAATTTAGTGCTTGAATTTGGGGCTGAAATTGGGTGCCCCATCATCATGCTGACTGATACTCTGGATACCGTCCTGAATGGTCAAGCAGATGTAACATTGGCAGCAAGGCGCGGTCCGGTCGGTGAATTTCACTCACTGGTAGTTCCGATGACGGTTATTAATGCGCTCCTGCTTTCAGTTGCTGGTGAAGATCAAGAAAGAGTAATGTCTACTCTGGATAAATTAGATACCCTCAGGGCTCGTTTGAATTCTTTTAATGCCAATCATGATACATGAAAAATCTTGTATTAGATCAAAAACCATTCTAGGAGGTCTTCAAGAACATCACAGTAAGTCGTTTGAGAAATATGGTTATCATGGAGGAGTTTTTTAATGTCCAATGCTTCAATAGTAACAAATGACAATAAACAAATTTGGATCGCCCGTGCCCGGCGATTCTTTCGCTGGCTGACCAAACCACATATCGTTCTATCACTCATCATGTTGATTGCCTTATATTTCATGGTAATTACACCTTTAATTCGTATGGTAACTACAACATTGACCTGGCAACCACGCGATGTCGTTAACAATCCCGAT
>JACZIY010000237.1 GCA_014860845.1 Anaerolineaceae bacterium | reverse complement strand
CTTTCTACAGACAGCGCTGGATCTCGGAATTCCCGGTTTGATTGGTTTTAGTGCTATGTACATGACCTCATTCTGGATGATATTTGAAACCCTCAGACGGTTGAAAAGGTCAATCAATAGGAATACAAAAACAAATATCCTGACAAAAGAAATTTTCTTTGTGATTCTGGTTGGATTTCTGGGCGGTCAGATTGCTCACCTGGGGTTCAGTATGACAGACGCGATTGCGTTTGGGGCAAAACCTGGGATCCTCTTCTGGGTGATGCAAGCAATTATTTGTGCGATCTTCCTGAAAGTTCGTCAGAGAGATTACAGGTAGGGTTATCTCATTTTTCAAGAATTTTATTCGGAAATCACAAAGTTATAATTCTGCCCGGTCGAACAGAGAACATATATTGAAATCCCAGTGGTTTTCTGAATGGTCGATCGACAAACGGGGCGATCGGGATTAAGATCAGGAACACTTTCTCCCCAAACGCCACTTTTATTGGTAGTTTGTAGGATGAGTTCCGGAAAGTAAATCTCAGGATATGTGTGCGTCAATGTTTCCTGATACCAGCGAAATTGAGACAAGGGCAAAACAATGACCGCAAGATCGGGCCGTTGTTGTAAGCCAAAATGATAATACCAAACAGGGAAAGTATCACGATCCTCACTGGTCAGGAGAATCGAATTTTCCGGTAATTGTTCCATCAAGTATTCCGCATAATCAGCAGGTTGGGTTTGTTGGCGTGGATTTATCGTCTGAATAGTACTTGGAACTGCAGCGATAAACATAATCGCATAAATAGCCAGCAGACCATAACCCATTGGCCATTTTTTCCAGCCCCATGGAATTACAGTGGCGATGCCCAAACCTATCCAGATGACAAACACCAGGAACGGTGCCAATAAATAGGTAATCGAATCATCTGTGCCATACAGAATGGCAAAAAACGAAAATGCAAAAAAAATGTAGACCAAAATGGCCGGTAAATTTTTCGTTTGATGTTTATATTGAACTGCACCCATCACCCCCAGGATCACACCCGGATAACCGAATTGTTGAATCAGAAGACCAGCCAACGCAGAAATGCGGGTAAATATTTGCGAAATTGAATTGGCAGCCACGAGGTTCTGGTAAGGATTCCCAGATATGACCCACCAGAATCCCTGCCAGGTTTGAGGATTGCCCCAATTTATCGGTGGATATTGCGCAGCTCTCAAGGGTAAATAAAGGTAGATCAATGTTCCCAGCCCGACAGCAAATATTTGCCCAAAGACGATGCGTTTTGACTGTCCATTTTTGTAAGCAACAAATAAAGCAAATAAAATAGCGGGCAGGAACAGCAGGATGGTTATGTGGTTGCCTATTGCCAGACCAAAACAAAACGATAAAAGAATGAATTGATAGGGTTTATCGTTTCGTTGCAGCACATTCAATAAAATCCAGATCCACCAGAGCGCAAGCACCAGAAATAAGGATTGCAAGCCATGCACTTCGATAATGACAGCCTGGGACCAGAGGAATGGCATCCAACCCCATACCAGTCCAGCGAGAAGCGCAGTCGGAGTGGAAATAGCTGAAGATTTATCAACTAATACCTGATTTATTAAGAGGGCAAAAAGAACGGCACCAATGGCTGCTGGCAACCAGGAAAGCATCGCTAGCCGGAAATATGGATCTCCAAGCGGTATTTTTTGAAATAAGATACCCAGGATTGTGTATGTTGGGTAACCGGTTGGATGTGGGATTCCGCCAGTGAGAATGGCTGACAGAAAGTCGCCCCCATCATTCCCAAAATTCGCCCAGGTAAGACGTTTTGAGACCGTGAATAGATAAGATAATCCTGTTGCCAGGCTGACAGAAAGAAAAAGGAAGGCGTTGGAGGAGAGAATTTTCTTTGTCATAGAAAAATGGGGTGACATTCAGTCACCCCACAGGACGTAGAACTTCTGGGATTATTTCATAATCAATGGAAGATAAATAAACTCACAACCTACGATGTTAATGTAGAATGGTCCAACTTTTTCTAACGAATCTGGTGGGTGATTTTCAATCCAAAAAGCTGCTTCATACGCTTGCGTCAGTTTTTCTGCTTTCACCGTAAAAATTAATTCCGTACTGCTAACTGATTCGGGAACAATATAAGAAAAATTATCAAATGCGTCCAACCATAATACCCAAGTGTAGGTTGTATCAATAAAATCGTCACCACTTACCGTTACGAATGTATCCTCTGAATTGACACAGATTTCTTGAGGTTGATAACTATATATGATGGGAATAGTTGGTACGATATACGCTTGTCCAATTTGCCAATTTGTTCCAAATAATGCCAGAACAATAACAATTGCAGAAATAATGAT
>JACZIY010000236.1 GCA_014860845.1 Anaerolineaceae bacterium | reverse complement strand
TATTAATTATGACATTATTAATAGCCATCACTCGTTCATCTCAGTTTAATCCTAAAAGAACAATCATTTTGTTCTGTCGAATTTTATTCTGTATGGAGGTAATATGAAAGTTAAGGTAGTTTCAATTGTGCTTGCGTTAGTGTTGTTGGTCGTTGTTTCTGGCCAGGTAATCGCTTCATCGATGAATGTCAATGACCCCGCTGTTTTGAAGGATCTGGCTGCAGTGAGAAACGCAACAGCCAAATACCATGATGTGGAGAACGCAGTAGCGGATGGGTTTGTGGCTGATCATATGTGTGTGGCTGCACCTGGAATGGGGGGAATGGGTATCCATTATATAAATTATGAGAGGATCATGGATCCGTCTGTCAGTTTGACTGAACCTGAAGTCCTGCTGTATGCACCTTCTGGCAACGGTTTAAAACTTGTCGGTGTGGAGTATATGGTTGGCCTTGGAGCTCCTGGTGATCCTGTACCTGATTCTGCAGATCCTTCTCCGATATTATTTGGACGGGAATTTGATGGTCCTATGGAAGGTCATGGACCTGAAATGCCACCACATTACGATTTGCACGTCTGGATATGGTCACCAAATCCCAGTGGAATGTTTGAAATGTTCAACCCGAACGTGAATTGTGACTGATAAAACTTAAATAATTATGGATGGCTCCCGTTTTCAATTTTCTGGAAAACGGGAGCTTTTTGTTAGGGATGGAGTCAGGAAATTTAATTTTTTAGGATAAAAGTTCTCAAAACACTTTTTAAACTCAAACAATTCCATAAGCCTGCATCGCTTTAGCAACTTTCATAAACCCTGCAATGTTCGCGCCGACGACATAATTTCCTTTACGTCCATAAGTTTCGGATGCTTCCAGGGCGTTTCTGTGGATATTCTTCATGATTACCTGCAGTTTCTGGTCGACTTCTTCCCGACTCCAGGTCATGCGGATACTGTTCTGTGCCATTTCGAGCCCGGAGACTGCCACTCCGCCGGCATTGGCTGCTTTTCCTGGTCCAAATAACACGTTGTGGTTTAGAAAGACATTTACCGCATCCAGATTAGAGGGCATGTTTGCCCCTTCTGAAACACAAAAACAACCATTATTCACCAATGCTTGAGCGTTGTTTTGGTCAATTTCATTCTCATGCGCTGAAGGAAAGGCAACGTCCACTCTGATATTCTGCTCACTCAGTACATCCCAAACCCCTCGATTTTCAAAATAAGGAACTTTATATTTCTGGGCATATTCGCTTATGCGTCCGCGCCGGTAATTTTTCAGTTCCAGAATAAACTGCAGTTTTTCCTGATCGATTCCGGCTTCATCCACGATAGTCCCATTTGAATCAGAAATGGTGATGGCTTTAGCACCCAACTGAATCAATTTCTCAATTGTGTATTGGGCAACATTACCCGATCCACTAACCGCACAGATTTTACCGTTGATATCGACATCCCGGGTTGCAAGCATTTCCTGGGCGAAATAAACCGCGCCATATCCGGTTGCTTCTGGTCGGATCAGGCTGCCGCCATACTCCAATCCTTTGCCTGTCAGCACACTGGTATTGGCATTCACGATTTTAAGGTAATAGCCGTAAAGATATCCGATCTCTCTGGCACCCACGCCAATATCACCGGCAGGCACATCCGTATCCGCGCCAATATGCCTGTATAACTCGCGCATGAACGCCTGGCAAAAGTGCATGACGTCGTTGTCCGATTTTCCTTTGGGATCAAAATCCGAACCCCCTTTAGCACCACCCATGGGCAGAGTGGTCAGTGAATTCTTGAAAATTTGCTCAAACCCAAGGAATTTAATGATGCCCAGATTGACGGATGGGTGGAAACGCAGACCACCCTTGTACGGACCAATCGCATTATTGAACTGTACCCTGTATCCCCGATTGATCTGCACCTCTCCATTGTCATCCACCCAGGGCACACGGAACATAATCACCCGGTCAGGGATGACGATTCGGTCATAGATTTTGGCTTTGATGAAATCCGGGTGTTTTGGCACCATTGGTTCAAGCGAATGCAGCACTTCGATAGCAGCCTGAATAAATTCTGGCTGTCCGATTTCTTTTTCAACTAAATTGGCAATTACATCCTGGATTACTGACATGGTATTCTCCTTCAGAAAATTATGTAAAAATTTTGTTTGAATAACAATAAGGAAAGTTGAGAAAATTGATCAAAATAATAAATATGATAGTGAATATTATCCAGTAAATTTGAGTCAAAATCAAGCAGTAGTTTTTAATTCATTCCTGTGCAGAATACCCCATCCATTTTTACCATCGACCTTTACTGTTAATGGATGATCGAGTTTCACATGCCGGGTATACACCCCCTCATACTCAACAGGTTGGCTGTCCAGCCAATCCCAATGGATACGATACGGTTGAGAATACGGCATACTGAAATATTTAACATCGAGATTGATGATATTGTGAAAGTAGTGTGAACCCTGACTGAGTTCAACTTTAACATTTTCCTGGGTGGCTTCCACAATTACCCTGGCAGCGCAGATTTGACCCCAGGTTACGGGAATTCCCAACCAGGGATCGAGTGTGCCTAATCTACCAAAAACGATCAATACATAGGACCGGTTTGCTTCCAACAAGCGCTTGTTGTGGTTTTCTAGTTCCAAGGCAATCTGTTTGGTCAATTTGAGATCAAAACAGTCGGGTTTCACATAAACAATATCCTGTACGCCTTCCAGAATCCCATTCCCCAGCACATGTTTGGATGCAATCAAAGTGTCAGCATGGGTTAATTCTTCTTCCGAGATCACCAGATCATCTTTGGGTATTTTCATGGGTCGGACCTGCAGAAGACTGAAGTGATGTGGGTTAAAAGTCATCGCAAATTCTACTTCAACCGGATAAGACAATCTTAATTCCAATTTTTGCAGAATTTGATTCATAAGATCGTTGAAAGGTATTGTTTTTAGATGGAGCAGGGGAGCAAAAGTCAACACCCGTGGACCATTTCCCCCCAAACCCATTGATAAACGATCCGTTTCGAGATCATACGTAGAAACGAGATGCTCCAGAACCTGGTCTTTCTCTGCGGTTCGTATATTTTCCTGCAGCATGTGTTCGGTTTCTTTGATAGGATTGTATTCGTACTCCTCGCTCATATTGACGACCCAGAATTCATTTTGAGTTTCTTGAAGTGTGTCCTGAATGGTTTTAAAAGGTGGTGGGATCGTAGGATACTTTGGCGAATACGTCCAGGTTTTGCCCCCATCCACCACTGTCTTTCCCAGTCCCAATGCCAGGCTGACCACACCATCCTCAGGTCTGGCAGGTTTAACGGGATAAAAGTTGTACGAACGGGCAACCCCGGATAATTCGGGATAATAGCGGTTTTGATGGCGTTTCCCGACCATTTTCTGAATGATCACCGCCATTTTTTCAGTGTGAATGTCCAGGTTGGTCGCCTGGCAATAATCTTTTGCTACCCGAAAATAAGTGGAAGCCCAAACAAATTTTATGGCTTCGACAAGCTTTTGGAAACGAGTTTCCAAATTAACAGCATTATTTGGAATCATCTTTGTTATGTAAACACCGGCAAAGGGTTGTTGCATGGTGTCTTCCAATAGACCGGAAGAACGAATTGCCAGGGGCATGGTCCATTTTCCAAGGATATGACGCAGATCTCCAAGAACTTCGAACGGTATGGTTGCCTGTTGAAAAGCATGTGCGATGCGGTTGTCTTTAACTGTCGAAAATGCAATCTCTGTTAATGGATTGCGCTCCAAGAAGGCGTCAAACACGCTGGTTCCAATGACCGTCATATCCGGGATATCAATATCAATGCCCAATAATTCATCGGAATTAATATCAGTCAGCATCTCTCTGGCATTTAACAAACCGAGTGCTTTTCCCCCAATTTCAAACTGGCCATCCGGAGAGATAGCAGATTGCTTCTGTTTTTTGATGATAGAGATCAATTTAAATGGAAATTCATCCTCAGACATGTATGCTGCCTTGATGATCAGATCCAGCTGCGTTCGTGACAGGCACGGGCAACACGATCTATTGCCAGCATATAACTGGCATCACGCATGGAAACATTGTAGGACTGAGCAAAATTACTGACATCTATAAATGCAGAAGTGATTTGTGTATCAATTTTGCTGAGAACCTCTTCCTTGGTCCAGAAATAATTCATATTTCCCTGTACCTGCTCAAAATAACTGCAGATCACGCCACCAGAATTGGCAAGGATATCAGGAATGACTGTAATGCCACGTTCACTTAATACTGGATCCACTTCAGGATCGGTAGGGCCATTGGCTGCCTCAATGATGATCTTTACGCGTGGGGGAATACGGTCGACATTGTCCTTGCGAATCTGATTCTCCAGGGCAGCCGGAACCAAAATATCGACATCCTGCGCAAGCCAATCATCGCCAGGCAAGCACTCATAACCCAGGGAATTGGCTTTCTCTTTATCAACTTCACCGAAATGATTGGTGATGGTGGTTAATTGATCAAAATCGATACCGTCTTTCTTTATAAAGGTATAGGCACTGCGGTCAGCATGATTCCAGCAGGCGACAGCGGTGATGGTTCCACCCATTTGAGCGTACAGCTGGGCGGCATGCAGTCCTACCATCCCAAAGCCCTGAAAACTGGCGCGGGTTTTGGTAATATCAAGGCTCTGATCTTTCAGCACCTCACGCAGGATGACCATGGCGCCATATCCCGGAGCTTCTTTACGTCCCTTGGATCCGGCTTGATGGATCGGTTTCCCGGTGATAAAACCGGGGCTTTTCTTGTTGTGAATGGTTTCATATTCATCCAGCATCCAGAGCATGTGTTGTGGCCCTGTCATCATGTCTGGCCCAAGCACATCCCACTCCGGACCCGATAGATGGGCAATTCTACGCACAAAACCGCGACAAATGCGTTCCTGTTCTGCAGAGGTGAACATCTGGGGGTCACATACCACTCCGCTGCTGCTTCCACCCAACGGTAGATTATTGATGGCACATTTCCAGGTCATCCACATGGCTAATGCGCGGATGGTATCAATCGTTTCAGAGGGATGAAAGCGCACGCCACCTTTTGTAGGACCACGCCCGTCGTTGAATTGCACCATGAAACTCCGCAAGATGATCGGATCACCATTATCCATGAATACCGGCAGGGAGAAATGGTATTCCCGCATGGGAACCCGCAAGAATTCACGTGTAGGTTGATCCAACTCTAAAAGATTGGCGCACCTGTCAAATTGTTTGAGTGCCATGTCAAAAATATTATAAGTGGGGAAATAATTCATGGATCACAGCCCCTTTCATAACAGGGAGTAAATGATTTTAATGATGATGATACTTGATATTAAATTGATTGTACTATAGGAAGTTGAGTTGTTGAGTTCATAAGTTCATGAGCTGTTAACATCATATGAAATGCCTTTCACAGTGAAGGATGAAAATAAATTCCCATCTCATTCGAGAAGCCCTATTTGTATATTCATTTCAAATTCGTGGACGGCAATTTCGGGAATTCTATTTTCATAGCAAGGTGTAATTATAGGTGCATTGCACTTCTGGGTTTTACATGGAAGGAGTAATGTATAGTTTATGGGTTGGTTGGTCAATCCCTAAGTGCAATGCACCAAAAGAACTTAAGAACTCAAGAACTTATGAACTTGTGATCTGATGATTTTATGAGCTAATCAATTTTGCATTCAATGTCATTGGTACATTTGAGAGTGCCACCGAAACAGGGCAGCCAGATTTTGCGGCTTCCGCCATTTCCTGGAAAGCTTCTTCTCTGACACCTTCCACTTTGGCTTCGCATTCCAGATGAATTCCGGTAATGCGTGATTTGCCATCTATCGCACCCAATGAAACTGATGCCACCGTGTGAATTTGTTCGGGGGTAAATCCAGCTTTGGTGAGATTGCCACTGAAGGCCATTGAAAAACAACCTGCATGTGCAGCTGCAATCAATTCCTCGGGATTGGTTCCAACACCTTCTTCAAAGCGGGATGAAAAACTATAAGCACCCTGATAAGCGCCACTGCCCAGTCTCATAGTGCCATTGCCTTCTTTTAATGTGCCCTGCCAAACAGCTTCTGATTTTCGTACTGCCATTCTTTCCTCCTGATTATTTAATGTTAGATTTCATTGTAGCAGTTCTAATGTTTGAATCACAGCGTATGTAAGTTGTTTTCAATCGCTACACTTTTTGTCTGGTGATCTAATCTCCGTTGTGTTAAAATGAATCGTTATTTGAACATCCAGTGTATTGATACATTTCAATTTTCTTTTTTTATCAGGACTAAAATTGAATCTACCAATTCTAGAAACAAAGCTATTTGTACCTCCCCTTGTCCATAATCGGATTAATCGATCCGAACTGGTCAGGCAATTAAATGATGGACTACGTCCTGGTTGTCCCATCATTCTATTGTGTGCCCCAGCTGGTTATGGAAAAACATCCTTGCTTAGCGAATGGATTTCAAGCGCGAAAATGGATGCGCAATTTGCCTGGTTGTCACTGGAGCCAGCGGATAATGATCCAGTGCGCTTTTTCACTTATCTGACAGCCACACTGAGCGTTTTCCTGCCTGATGTAGCTACTTTGATGGATGATTTGTTTGTGTCTCCAACATTACCCACACCTCAGGATTTGGCAGCTGTGATGATTAATCCGATGAATGCTCACGTGGGTTCATTAGTGATTGTGCTGGATGATACCCATGTTATTCATAATACCGAAATTCATACAGCCATGGCATACCTGATCGAGCATCTTCCACCGCACATTCATGTCGTACTGGCAACCCGCTCCGATCCGCCACTTCCGATTCATCGTTTTCGGGCTCGCGGACAACTGGTGGAGTTGCGTCTTAATGAATTACGCTTTAATCGTGAAGAGATTAAAAATCTTTTAGGGCAGACTATTAAAGTAGAGCTCAGCGACCAGGAATTAGCTTTTTTGGAATCAAGGACAGAAGGTTGGGTGGCTGGGATACGTATGCTTTTACTTTCTGCATTGGGCAAACAAAACTTCAAAGAAATAATTCATAACCTTTCAGGACATCACCGCTATATTATGGATTTCCTGTCTGAAGAAGCATTCAATAATCAAGATTCTGATATTCAATCGTTCTTGCTCGAAACCGCTGTTCTTGAAAGATTCAGCCCTGCACTTTGTGACGCTGTCACACAAAAGACAAATGGTCAGTCAATGTTGGATAGATTAGAACGTGCTAATTGTTTCCTGATTCCGCTGGATGAAAACCTCAGCTGGTATCGGTATCACCATTTATTTGCAGATCTTTTAAGGGTGAGATTGAAACAAAAAGAACAAAATCAATCAGGATTCATTCAATCTATTCACGAAAGAGCTGGGCACTGGTTTGATGAAAACCATTATTACGAAGAAGCTGTGCAGCAGTACATTTTAGCGGGTAACTTTGAAAGGTCGGCAGAGATCGTGGAAGAAAGGACGATCGAACTCTTTGCTCTTGGCAGGTTGCACCAACTGCTTGCCTGGATACGATTGTTACCGGTTGAATTGGCGGAACAACGCCCCGGATTGAATATCTATCAGGCATGGGCATTGGCATTTGCTTCAAAAGCTGATGAATCTGAACAACATTTACACCAGGCAGAAACTCTATTGGCAGCCATGGGTTTTACAGAATATGATCAAATTCGAATGCGGGCAGAAATCCGTGCTATTCGTAGTCTCATTGCTATTCTCAGTGGAAATATACCAGCTGCCATTGCCTTAACCGGGTTACCCGAAGATATTGTTCCGAGAAGCTCACAATTTGCCCGTAGTGTTCATCGTTGGGCTGTTGGGTATGGTTTACGGATTTCAGGAAATATTGAGGGTGCCATTCGTTGTTTCACGGAGGCACTCGAAATTGGGTATGAGCTTGATAATTTGTTTACGATTGTCACTACCTCTGTTGATCTGGGCGAAATGATACGCCAAAAAGGAGATTTGCAAAAAGCTGAAGCGATTTTTAGGTCAGGTTTGGAAAGGTCGCTTCAATCATCCAGTGGACCAGGTTATATTGGCAGACTGGAATCCTTCCTGGCAAATATTCTGGTGGACCAGCGTGAATTGAATGAAGCAGGCGAATTAATTGAACATGCGATTGAGCATAACAAGCAATGGGAGAATCCCAACCATACTGTTTATGCCTGGTTGATCAATGCGCGTTATTATGTCGCTTTGCAAAAGTATAATCAGGCTGGTAAGGCTCTTGATGTTGCGTTTCAGTGGACTCAAAAATCTCCAGTTGTTTCATCTCTGAAAGCATCTCTTGATTCAATGCAGGTGACTCTGTGGCTGGTGATGGGGGAGAATCAAAAAACTACAAACTGGCTAAGCAAGCAAAACATTGAAGGAATTCTTCAAAAAGCCAGTATCAATGAAAGTGACGAATTAATCGCACTGGCTGCCGCCAAGGCAATGATCGCAAACGAAAAAAAATCTGCAGCACTTGATCTCATGATATGCATTGAGAACGCAGCCCTGCAGCGTAATCGAATAACAACTTTAATCCAGACACTGGTGTTAAAGTCCTGTTCATGCTCAGATCCTTCCCTGGCAGTTTCAACTTTAAAGGAAGCACTGGAATTGGGATTGCCGCGTGGATTCAGGCAGGTTTTCATTGAGCATGGGGAGTGGCTGCTTCCTACCCTGGAAAATTGTCAGGGCATCAACGGAGTCAGCGATCTTTTAGCTGTGATTTATCAGCGTCAGGCTCAAACGCATGGGGAATCGCTGTTAACCAGAAGAGAGCTGGACATCCTGCGCTGGATGTCGTCGGGATTATCCAACGCAGAGATTGGCAACAAATTATTTATTTCTGCCGGAACGGTTAAAGCGCATAGCGCTGCTATTTATCGTAAATTGGATGTTGCCAACCGAGCAGAAGCTATTTCAAACGCGAAAGATCTGGGTTTGATCTAACCCTACTTCCCTAAACCCAAAAATAAACCTTTTCTTAACCCAATTGGCAGATGGCAGTCGGGGTTGTTATGGATATACTCACGTCTAGAAAGTGAGATCCAATGAAATCAACCAGACTTAACTTAAAAATTACATTACTGGAAAGAATAGATGAACACTGGTCGATCTGGTTTGAAGGGTTGACTATCCTTCCGACATCGGAAACAGAAACTCTCTTATCTGGAGAAGTTCTGGATCGGGCTGCAGTTCATGGTTATTTAGAGCGGATTCGCGATCTAAATCTTAAGTTTAGTTCTATAATCGTGGAGGAAAATTGAATACAAACACATTTCGAATCGTTCTTGCTATTTTCTTAATAGCACATGGTCTGATACATTACAGTCTGACCTATGTACCTGTCCCAAAACCGGGAGAATTACGTACCCCTTTCTGGCCATCCTGGGCACGAACGGATACTGATCCTGCCTGGCTGGTGTCGAAAATGGGATTATCAAATAATATTGTCCGCGGGGTGGGCAGCGCGCTGTGGTTATTGACGGAGGCAGGCTTTGCATTGGCTGGCCTGGGTTTGCTGGGTATTCCCGGATTAAACCAGATCTGGCAGGGTAGCGCTATTTTGGGGGCAGCTGCATCGTTAATTTTATTGGTTTTTTACTGGCATCCATGGCTGATAGCGGGTGTGTTGATTAATCTGGCTGTGTTAGCCGGGGTTGCACTGCATTGGCCAAAATCACTATTTTTATAAAAAGAATATCAATCTAATAAAAAGAGGTAGAAATGAACAAGATATTAATGGTAATTGGAATATTGTTAGGCGTACTTGTATTGGTGGTTTTGCTGGCAATCGTGCTCACACCATGGATGGACCGCTGGGGTACAACCCCTGAGGAAAGAACACAGAAATTTTCAGGAGATGTTTTTTTGACAAATCCCGTACGAACAGCCAATCGAGGAATCACGATTAATGCTCCAGTAGAGAAAGTGTTTCCCTGGATCGTGCAGATCGGCGCAGATAAATCTGGGATGTATAGTTATACCTGGCTGGAAAATCTGATGGGATGCAAAATGGCGCAGGACGAAACCATTCATCCGGAATGGAAAAACCTGGTCGTTGGCGATTTAATGAAAATGTGCGCTGGAGAATTCGCGCCACCACCATATATCGTGGCTGAAGTTCTTCCCAACCAGGCGGTCACTTTTGGACATAAAGATAATGATAATTGGGAAGAAACCTGGCATTTTGTCCTTCTTCCACAAGCAGACGGGGACACACGGTTAATTACACGCACCAGCACCAACATGATTGGTGGAATGTGGGAAGTTGTTCGACCGATCTCGTTTGTCATGGAACGCAAAATGTTACTGACGATCAAAGACCTTTCTGAACGGTGAACGGTTAGCCAGTAACAAATATTGGAAACAGGATCAACTTTTAAACAGTTGGTTCTGTTTGATTTAAATGCTTGATAAAACAGCGCCGACGTTTGTGTTGGCGATGTTCAAAGTATTTCCATTGTGCCTGTACATTGATATTATCTTCCAGATTAGCATTAGTTTCTACCCGGGTAATCCCATGTTTATTCAATCCAACGTTGACACTATGCATAATGGCTGCATTAATTCCTTTACCACGATAATCTGACCTGACTGCGATCAAATATAAATCACCAAGGGTGTTGGTTTTGAGTGCTTTCAGGAAATGAATCCAACCAAACGGGAAGATTTGCCCTTTTGATTTTTGTAAAGCTTTGGATAAGGAGGGCATCACAATGGCGAAGGCAACCATTTTATTATTCTCATCCAAAATGATCGGCACCAAATCCGGCGAAACAAAACCGAAGTATTGATCAATGTAAGCTTGTTTTTGTTTGTCACTTAATGGTACGGTCCCATACAGGTGACTGTATTCAGAATCGATGAGGTCAAACAATTCCCTGGTGTAGTTGAGTAGATCTTTCTTTTTCTTTATTTCAAGCTTGTGTAACTTGAACCGTTTCAAGATCAACTCAGCAGCTTTGGCAATTTTTTCTTGCGGAGGATTGGGTACCTGAATCTCGTACTCCAACCAATCTGTATCTTTAACATAACCCATTTCAGCCAGATGCTCGGGGTAATAAGGATGGTTATAAATTAATGCTAATGTGCTTAATTCATTGAATCCTTCAATCAACATGCCTTCCGGGTCCAGGTCGGTGAAACCCAGAGGGCCATGCACAGCCGACATCCCCAATTCGTGTGCCCAATTTTCCACCGTTTCAAAGAGTGCTTTGGATACTTCGCGATCCTCGATGAAGTCCACCCATCCAAAACGCACATTGCGTTGTCCCCATTTTTCGTTCGATTTGGGATTGTAAATCCCGGCAATACGACCAACAACTTTACCATCTTTGTAAGCCAGCCAATAACGTGCCTGGGCAACTTCAAAGGCGGGGTTCTTCTTCCAATCGAGGGTGTTTTTCTCATCCATCAAGAGGGGAGGCGTCCAATAAGGATTGCCCTTATAAATACTGAATGGGAATTTAATAAAAGTGTTTAATTGCTTATGGGTGGTTACTTCTTCAATTTTTATGTTCATGGGGTTAAACTTAAGAAGAGATTATTGATGAAAATTATAGCAGATATCAACCAATTATATATATAAACATGTTAACATATTTTTGAAGCATTATACGAAGCCAGGATTTTATTTGGAAAACAGCGATAAAC
>JACZIY010000235.1 GCA_014860845.1 Anaerolineaceae bacterium | reverse complement strand
TCAGCTTTGAGCCTTTAGCATTGAGCTATAATAATCTTTATGGCCAAACCAACAATACAATACATCTGTCAGGAATGTGGGCGCATCTCCGCCCGCATGATGGGGCGCTGCCCGCAGTGCGGTCAGTTCAACACCATGGTCGAGGAGATGATTGCACCGGAACCAACCCCCGGCAAGAATGGCCAACGCGGACTGAGCATCCAATCCAAACCCGTGCGCCTGCACGAGATTGAAGGAAATGCCGATGAACGTCTGCCGCTTTCGATCAGCGAGTTTGCGCGCGTCCTGGGCGGTGGGATTGTGCCCGGCTCGATCGTACTGATCGGTGGCGACCCCGGCATCGGCAAGTCTACATTAATGTTGCAGGTGACCATCGAGATGGCCAGTCAACCAACCGGTCGGCGGGTACTGTACGTCTCGGGGGAAGAGTCCGAGCGGCAGATCAAGATGCGCGCTTCCCGCCTGAACACGGCAGAAGGACAAAAAAGTAAGGGTTTCCCGGAAGAACTCTACCTGGTCACCGAAACCAATCTGGATGTGATCTTTCAGCATGTTGAATCCGTCAAACCCGAATTATTGATCATCGATTCGATTCAAACTGTCTATATGCCGCAGATCAATTCCTCGGCAGGTTCCGTCACCCAGCTACGTGAGTGCTCCTCCCGGCTGCGCGAACTGGCAAAGTCGAGTGGGATCGCCGTGTTTGTGATCGGGCATGTCACCAAAGAAGGGGTCATCGCCGGACCACGCGTACTGGAACACATCGTCGATACCGTCCTGTATCTGGAAGGCGACCGCTATCAGGCCTTTCGGCTGTTACGTTCGGTCAAGAACCGCTTTGGTGCCACCTCTGAAGTAGGCGTCTTTGAGATGCGCGAAAACGGCATGATTGAAGTACCCAACCCTTCCGAAGCCTTTCTGGCGGAGCGCATGGTCAATGCGCCCGGTTCTGCGGTTGTGGTCACCATGGAGGGCACACGTCCCTTGATCGTGGAGCTGCAGGGACTAACCAGCCCGACTCAATTTGGGAATGCCCGTCGCACCCCCAATGGCGTCGATTTCAACCGTCTATTGCTGGTGGCTGCTGTGCTCACCCGCCGGCTGGGAATTCCGCTGGGAGAACAGGATATATTCATCAACGTCGTCGGTGGCTTGCGGATCGATGAACCTGCCGCCGATCTGGCGATTGCGGCTGCCATCGCCTCGTCTATGAAGGACACTCCCATCCGCGCGGATGCCGTTCTGCTGGGCGAGATTGGCCTCTCGGGAGAGCTGCGTTGGGTCAGTCAGCTGGAAGCACGTCTGAAGGAAGCAGCCAAACTGGGTTTCAAATGTGCCATCGTGCCAAAAAGAATCCGCCGTGGAGAACCCTGGCCAACTGGGATCCAGGTGATTGAAGCTCGTTCGGTAAGGGAGGCTCTGCAGGCGGCACTGAAATCTAATTAGGCTTTTGGTTTATATCGCTGGATAACTATCAAGACAAGATTGAAATCTGCAACAAATTTCTCCTTGTTGACAAATGGTTAAATTTCTTATATACTACTAATGCGCTTTACTAATACGCATTAGTAGGAAGAATATGCCTCATTCCAAAAAGAAACGACCCTCCATGTATGATGTAGCCAAATTAGCTGGTGTTTCCCAAACAACAGTTTCTCTGGTCATCAACCGTTCTGATGCAGGCATAACAAAAGAAACCCAGGACCGGGTATGGGCTGCAATCGATGAACTAGGATACAGACCAAACATTCTTGCTCGAGGGCTGGCTTCAAGTCGAACTTTTACGATTGGTATCATCTCCGACCAAATTATTACAACGCCTTTAGCTGTACAAATGATTCAAGGGGCGCAGGATTGCGCATGGGAAAATGGTTACATTCTGCTCACGATTAATACGAATGGAAACCCCAATATGCGCGATGCTGCTCTTAATGCCATGTATGACCGGCATGTGGATGGCATCGTTTACGCAAGTATGTATCATCGTGAGGTCAGTCCCAGTAAAGGTCTAAATGAGTTTCCTTCTGTGTTGCTGGATTGTTTTTTAGCAGATCAATCTCTTCCTTCTGTTATACCGGATGAGATTTTAGGTGGGCAGATGGCAACCGAATTTCTTATAAATAAAGGGCATCGGCGCATTGGTATGATTAATTTTGCTGATCCGATACCAGCAAAATTTGGCAGGCTTCAGGGTTATCAGCAGGCTCTGGTAAATAATGGCATTCCTTTTGATAATAATCTGGTTTTGGAAAGTGAAAATGCACGTGCAGAAGGGGGATACACCACAACCAAATTAATCATGCAACAAGAAGATCCTCCCACTGCTATATTTTGTTTCAATGACCGCATGGCGATGGGAGCGTATGGCGCTATACAAAGCTTAGGACTATCAATACCTGATGATGTTGCTGTCATCGGTTTTGATAACCAGCAACTTATCGCTGGAGAACTGTATCCTGGATTGACAACAATGGCCTTACCGCACTATGAGATGGGACAATGGGCTGTTCAACACTTACTGGAATTAATTGAAAATCCTGAAAAGCATAAGGATGTCCAACCACCACAGCTGAAATTTATGTGCCCTATCATCGTTCGTAAGTCGGTTTAGGTTGTTGCTAATATGAGAGTGAGGTAATGAGGAAAAAAGAAAGAGATGTACCAGCTAACTTGGCGGTGAGTGGCACATCTCACAATAACACAATTGAAGCTAAAAGCCTTTGCTTCTTGCATCTTATGTGTTGATCTAAATATAACACATTTTCTCGGTCCTCGAAAGGAGGCCCCGTTCTAATAAATCTAAAAAAATTCACCTACTGACATTGGTCAAAATGCATGACTATTATGAAAATACGAAAGTTTCAAAAGGAGAAAAATCATGAATAAGAATAAGGTTATATTTTCAATGTTGGCAGTACTGATTGCCTTATCTCTCGTGTTGACAGCTTGTGGATCTTCTAATGTAGATGCGCCAGAAGATTCAATGCCTGCTGCAGTAGACGAGGTTGTAGAGGAGAGCGAGACTGGAGATAGCCAAACAACCGAAGTTGAAGTTACTGATAAGCAAACATCTTCTGACCGAACCAACTTAAGCATGTGGTATCATGGCGCTGGCAATGCGGTTGAACGCGAGATATTGCTGAGTATCATTGATGATTACAATACATCTCAAGACAAATATGTTGTAGAAGTTCAAGACTTTCCACAAATCAGCTATAATGCGTCCGTTGTTGCAGCGGCTTTAGCTGGAAATTTGCCAGACATCATCGATGTCGATGGTCCAGTTATGCCAAATTGGGCATGGGCGGGTTATTTATCACCTCTAAAACTTTCAGATGGCGCTCTGGATGAATTCCTACCCAGCACGATTGGGATGTGGAATGGAGAAGTCTATTCTGTGGGTTTATGGGAAGCTGCCTGCGCATTTTATGCACGCAAGTCAGTGTTGGATCAATATGATATCCGCATTCCAACACTTGAAGAGCCCTGGGACCTGGAAGAATTTGATGCAGCATTGGAAACATTGCAGGCATCAGGTGAGTTTGATTATGCACTTGATCTTGGTATGGCCTGGACAGGCGAGTGGTATCCATATGGCTTTTCACCCTTACTTCAAAGCTTTGGTGGAGATATTTTAGATCGATCAACTTTCACCACAGCTGAGGGTGCGATGAACGGACCTGAAGCAATTGCCTTTGGTGAGTGGTGGCAAAGCCTTTTTGAGCGAGGATTGGTTCCGGGTACCACGCAGGATTCAGCCGACCGGGATACCGGGTTTATTGAAGGTCGTTATGCTATGATGTGGAATGGCAACTGGGCAGGTGCTTCTGCTTTGGAACCTTACGGTGATGATCTGTTAATTTTACCTGCGCCAGACTTTGGCAATGGTTCCCGAATTGGTGCGGGTAGTTGGCAATTTGGCGTTTCAGCAGATTCAGAAAACAAGGAAGGTGCTACAGAATTTATAGAATTCATGATGCAGGATAAGTACTTAGTTGCTTTCTCAAACGGCATCAATAATATCCCTTCTACCCCATCAGCTGCTGCCGCATCTAATTTATATGCATCTGGTGCGCCTTTTGAGATCTTTTTTGAATACAGCGCTGCTCAATCTACGTTGCGTCCACCTACACCTGCGTATTTAACAGCTGCATTGGTCTTTGAAAAAGCACTGGCTGACATTGC
>JACZIY010000234.1 GCA_014860845.1 Anaerolineaceae bacterium | reverse complement strand
TGATGACACTCATCTCACTGGCAATTTCGGTTGCTTTTGTGTACAGCCTGTTCGCGCAGCTGACCAACCTGGGAGAAGGTTTCTTCTGGGAGCTGGTCACTTTCATTGATATCATGCTGCTGGGACATTGGTTGGAAATGCGCTCGGTTAGGCAGGCTTCCGGGGCATTGAATGAACTGGCTAAATTGATACCGGACAGCGCTGATCGTATTCTGGAGGATGGTTCTACTGAGACAGTTTCTGCCACAGATCTCCGTAAGGATGACCTGGTTCTGGTTCGGCCAGGCGCCAGCATCCCGGCTGATGGCGTTGTGACCGAAGGTGAATCCAAAGTCAATGAATCGATGATTACCGGTGAATCCAAACCGGTTGACAAATCGCCTGAAGCAAAAGTGATCGCCGGGACGATTAACGGCGAAGGCAGTTTACGAGTCCGGGTGACAGCCATAGGGGATGAAACCGCGCTGGCTGGCATCATGCGATTGGTGGAGCAGGCACAACAGTCAAAATCCCCCACCCAATTATTGGCCGACAAGGCAGCTGGCTGGTTGTTTTACATTGCCCTGGCTATCGCAGCCCTCACAGCACTTGCCTGGGCGATTGCGATTGGCTTCAATGTGGATCTGCTTAAACGAGTGGTTACCGTTTTGGTCATCGCCTGTCCGCATGCATTAGGATTGGCAGTCCCGCTCGTGGTGGCGATTACAACCTCCATGGGTGCCAATAACGGCATCCTGATTCGTGATCGCCTGGCGTTGGAAGCTGCGCGTAATATTGATATCGTGGTCTTCGATAAAACCGGTACCCTCACCGAAGGAAAATTCGGTGTCGTGAATCAATACACGATCAAGGATTGGAAGGAAGAAGATGCCCTGGCACTGGCAGCTGCGATTGAAAGCGATTCGGAGCACCTGATTGCCAAAGCGATTGTGAATAAAGCACAGGAACGAGAGCTTAATCTCCCTGACATAAAGGATTTTGAGGCGATTAAGGGACGCGGGGTAAAAGCCCAGTATGATGGTAAAGCCATATATGTGGGCGGTCCGCGTCTGCTAGAGATGCTTGATCTGACATTATCGGGCGAGCTTGAGACTTTTACACAAACCGCCGGAGAAAAATCTCAAACGGTGGTGTATCTCACCACGGATGGGCAATTGATCACAGCATTTGCCGTCGCTGATGTGATCCGCCCACAAAGCAAACAAGCAGTCGAAAGACTGCATGAATTGGGCATTCAAGTGGCAATGCTTACCGGTGATAGCCAGGCTGTGGCAGAGTCTGTGGCAAAGGTATTGGGGATCGATCGCGTCTTTGCTGAAGTCTTGCCGGAGCATAAAGACCAGAAGGTGATCGAATTACAACAAGCTGGCAATCTGGTAGCTTTGGTGGGGGATGGTGTCAACGATGCACCTGCGTTGACACGAGCAGACGTCGGGATTGCCATTGGTGGGGGAACAGATGTCGCCATCGAATCAGCCGGACTGATCCTGGTCAAGAGTAACCCGCTGGACGTCGTAAAAATTATTTCCCTGAGCCGCGCCAGTCATCATAAAATGATCCAGAACCTGTGGTGGGCAGCTGGATACAACATCGTAGCTCTTCCGCTGGCAGCAGGCGTTTTGGCTCCCGTTGGAATTTTACTTTCGCCAGCGGTCGGGGCATTGTTCATGTCGCTTTCTACCATTATTGTTGCCATCAACGCGCAACTACTCCGTCGTGAAAAATTGACCATTGCGCTCCCCACCGATTGAAGATAGTTTTTTTTAGGAGATAAATAAAATGAAACATATAAAATTAATCCTCTTAATGATGGGAGTGGGCTTAATGCTGGCTGCCTGCAGTTCGTTTTTCCCATCTTCATCATTCTCCAAAATTGATGACACGCCCAACGCGGAAAATGGTGAACAGATTTACTTTACCTCCACCAGTCAGCGTGGTGGAAGAATCAGCTTTAGCGGTGGTCCCGCGTTAGGAGGCATGATGATGGGATCCTACCTGACCTGTGCCTCCTGCCATGGACCCACCGGCCAGGGCGGAAGACATACCATGCACATGACAGTCATGGATGCACCCGATATTCGCTATGTAGAATTAGCGGAAGAAATGGAAGAACATGGCGGTG
>JACZIY010000233.1 GCA_014860845.1 Anaerolineaceae bacterium | reverse complement strand
TGCCTGAAGAAAATCCTGATAGCGTTTGGGGGTATTATGGAAATCGGGGATGGATATATTGAGGGAATGAACAGGATAATCCTGTAATTGTTTCAAAAAATAACCTGTCACTCTGCCGGCTTCATAAACCTGCCTTAAGTTTTGGGTGATTGGGGTGGAATAACAATTAGGAATCCGTTCATACATTCGCCAGACAGATCCATCAAAGGCTTGATTGTAAATTTTCCCTGAGGAGGTTGGAATAAGAATTAATTGTTTTTGAGAGGGATTCTTCTTTTGGAGGAATGAAGTTATTTGATAAATATTTTCCATCAATCCATCTGGATCAGTGAAAACGTGGGTATTGACTTTCTGTAAAATGGTTTCCGGGTAAGTGGAATGATTTGAGTGAATATACCAACCATCATGGATGTGTCCATCCTGGATGACTTCAGCTTGAAATTCAACCGGTCCTAAAAATGGAGAAATATAACCGAAAAGATTGGTTTCAGACATTGCCTAATGATTCCACTAGAATATTAACATTGCCAGTAATCCGACAATCAAACAGATGATTAGGGATGGCAAGAGGGTGAATCGTATTATGCGACCTTCATTTCCTTGCAGGTTTACAACCGAACTGGCAGCTACCACATTGACAACGCAAATCATATTCCCAACAGCAGCCCCAACGGTTTGCAGGGCGTTGATTAATGCTGGATCCAATTTATTTTCCACGGCTGCGCCAAATTGAAATAGTGAGAACATTAAATTACTGAATGTGGCACTACCGGAGATAAATGCCCCTAATGAACCAACATATGGTGCAAATAATGGCCAGACCGGACCCAGCGTCAAAGCCATACTGGCTGCCAATTCGATAGGCATACTGCCCAGGTCAAGACCATTCAGACCTGAATTGATAAAAATTCGCACCAGTGGAACAGCTGTCCCCAGGGCGATGGTGCTGCTGATCAGGTTGATGGCAGAAGTTTTCAAAGCGCCAGCCAATTCTTTTTTTCTCAACCCCAGTAAAAAAACACTGAGGATGGCGGTCAAAGTGAAGATCGCACCTGGGGAGTATAAAGGTGCGAACTGAGTTGTAATATCCGTTCCCAGGATATTTGCCCATCCAATCTGTGGGATATTGAGCCATTCCTTAAATGGGAGAAAGCGAAGTCGGGTTATTACCAATATAATCGTGGCAATCAAATAAGGCAAAAGCGCTTTCCAGGTTGGAATTTTCAGAGGGTCTTTCATGGCAATCAGTTGTGAAGGTGCTGATGAGTGGAAAAACCAGGGTTCTTCAGGAAGGAAAATACCTTTTTTCGCTAATGTTGCCATGACGATCAGTGCTAACATGCTACCCAGTAATGTCGGAAATTCCGGGCCTAGGAATACTGCAATCAGCACGGAAAATGTGGTGAAGGTGAGTCCTGATAACAGGGCAAACTTCCAGATAGCCAGACCTTCTTTCCAACTTTTATTTTCACCCCAAAAACGCGTTAGCATGGCGGAGAGTAACAAAGGTAGGAATGTGCCTGGTAACCAGTTTAACAGGGCAGAATTAGCACCGACAATATGCAAATACTCGCTAAGTGGCAAATTTCCTAAATAATTAGCGACGATAGGAGCCAGATCAGGACCTTGTTGTAAACCCTGTGCCAGACCAACAAAAATGGTGGTGCCAACGCTACCATAGGTAACCGGGAAACTGTTGGAAATAAGCGCCATAACGACAGCAGCTAAAGGGGGAAAACCAAGGGCAACCAATAACGGAGCGCAGATGGCTGCTGGTGTCCCAAAGCCGGATGCACCCTCCAGGAAAGCACCAAACAACCATGCGATCAGGATTACCTGAACCCTACGATCGGGTGAGATGTTGGTGAAGAAATGACGGATTGTATCGATTGCGCCACTGGAACGCAATACATTCAGCAGGAAGATAGCTCCAAAGATGATCCAGAGAACTGAAATGGCAATGATAAGGCCTTCCAGAGACGCTGCAGCCACCTGCACCAATGGAACCTGCCAGATGATAAAAGCCAACCCGGCATGAATTAACCAGCTGAGGGGCATTGCCTTGACAGCGGGTAAGCGCAGGATAACTAAGAATATTAGAACTAATAAGATTGGAGAAATGGCAACAATAAATAAGGAAGTGTTCATATACCCTACTGATGCTTGAATTTGTTCGATTTTACCATTGGAATGGGATCACCGTCAGGGAAGAGTATGTTTGAAATATACCTATCGATGCTAACTACACTTGTTTGAATACGTTTATAATAAATTTATCCTTCTCTCATGAGGTGAGCATGACCAACCCATATGAAAATTATCAATCTCCTTTCAGCTGGCGCTATGCCAGCCCAGAAATGCGTTCTTTGTGGAGTGAGCAACAAAAACGCTTGTTATGGCGAAAAATTTGGGTTGCTCTGGCTCAGGCTCAATGTGAATTTGGTTTGTTTTCGGTTGATTTGGTGCAAGAATTGGCATTGCATGCGAAAGAAATAGATGTCGAAACAGCATTGGAAATCGAAGCCCAAATCCATCATGATCTGATGGCAGAGCTGAAAACGTTCGCAGCCCAATGCCCAAATGCCGGTGGCGTTTTGCACCTGGGAGCGACATCCATGGATATCGAGGACAATGCTGATGCGTTGCGATTACGCTCAGCCCTGGATATCATCCTGGAAAAACTTGATGAACTCATGCGAGTATTTGCTGATCAAATAGAAAAAACAGCCCACATCCCGGTGATGGCCTTCACCCATCTTCAGCCTGCAGAACCGACCACACTGGGCTACCGTTTTGCTTTCCATGCCCAGGATTTATGGGAGGATTGGAAACAACTAAAACAGGTCAGAGGCAACATATGTGGAAAAGGGTTTAAAGGTGCAGTGGGAACGGCTGCAGCCTTTGGAGAGTTGATCGGTGTACAAAACATGACCCGATTTGAAGCCAAATTGGGTGAATTGCTGGATCTGAAGTTTTACGCAATAACTCACCAGACATATCCTCGCAAACAAGATTATCTGATCCTGAACGCCCTGGCTGGATTGGGTGCAACGCTGTATAAATTTGCATTTGATCTGCGAATTCTGCAGAGCCCCCCCATAGGAGAGCTCAGCGAACCATTTGGAAAACACCAGGTGGGTTCCTCTGCTATGCCTTTTAAACGCAACCCCATCAATGCTGAGAAAATCGATTCATTGGCACGTCAACTCTCGGTATATCCGCAAATTGCCTGGCAAAATGCAGCCAATTCCTTACTGGAAAGAACCCTGGATGACAGCGCAAACCGCCGCACCATTTTACCGGAAGCGTTCTTAATCGCGGATGAAATCCTTCAAATCAGTATTCGATTAGTCCGTGATCTCACCATCAACACGGCTGCCATCCAGCGCAATCTGAAAACGTATGCGCCGTTTGCGATGACAGAGCGAATCATGATGCTTGCCGGAAAAAAAGGTGCAGATCGCCAGGCAATGCATGAAATCCTGCGCCAATACGCGCTGATAGCATGGCAGGCGGTTCAGCAAGGACAGTCTAATCCATTGATAGAACAATTGCAGAAAGACACTGAAGTATTGCAATGGGTAACCGCGGATGAAATTCGTCAACTTGCGGATTTGAATTCCTATACTGGAATTGCAGGACAAAGAGCTATGGAATTCGTGGAAAAAATTCGAGAGCATTTAGAAATTCGTCTTAATAACATGGAATAA
>JACZIY010000026.1 GCA_014860845.1 Anaerolineaceae bacterium | reverse complement strand
ATTTTATCAGAACGCCAGATATGAAGATTTACGACCAGTCGCAAAAGAATACATAGAAAAATGTCATCTGAGAGTCAATCGACATTTGAAAAGACCTGGGAAATATTTGCTGGATGCTGGTTGTGGACCGATTCAATATCCAGCTTATTTAACCTATATGGAGCGTTACGCGTATCGATTATGCATGGATATTTCTATTGTTGCTTTACAGGAAGCACGCAAAAGAATTTCTGATAGTGGTTTATTCGTTGTTGGAGATATATCAAATCTACCGTTTAAATCGAATATTTTTGAGGGAATTATATCTTTACATACACTACATCATTTGCCTATTTCAGATCAAAAAAAAGCTTATAAGGATTTATATCGTGTGCTGATGCCCGGGCAAAAAGCAGTCCTTGTAAATGGCTGGACCGAATCACCATTGATGAACCAATGGTCATGGTTAGCGAAATTGATGGATAGAATCGGTGGCCTCTTCCACAAATTACGAGGAAAAAAAAATGTTCATCAATCAGAAAAAATCGAAAACAATAAAAATGAAAAGACAATCAAAAAAGAATCTACCGGCACGTTCGTTGAAAAATTAACGACTGAATGGTTACGCAAAGAATTTCCCGACATGAATATCGATATTTTAGTCTGGCGGACTGTCAGTGTGCGGTTTCTTCGTGCAGTATTCCACCGTGCTCTTGGTGGGAAATTTTTGTTAAAAATGTTATATGTCCTAGAAGAGAAATACCCAGAATATTTTGGTAAAAACGGACAGTATCCTCTGATTGTTATTCATAAATAAAAACTGGAGAAAAAATGGATTGGTCAAAAAAAGTAGTCCTGATAACGGGTGGGACTGGATCATTTGGAAAGAAATTAACGAGAATCTTGTTGGATGAATACAATCCAGCAAAGGTGATTGTATTAAGTCGTGACGAATTGAAACAGTATGAAATGCGAGCTTCAGGTTACGATGCTCCCAATCTGCGCTATTTTATTGGTGATGTCAGAGATCTGGATCGATTAAGAAGAGCCTTCGAAGGTGTGGATATTGTCATTCATGCTGCGGCTCTGAAACAGGTACCTGCCTGCGAATACAATCCCATGGAAGCCATCAAAACGAACATCTTAGGCAGTAGCAATGTGATCGATGCTGCTCTGGATGCAGGTGTGGAACGAGTGGTCGCACTGAGCACTGATAAGGCAGTGAATCCAATTAATTTGTATGGAGCTACAAAATTAGCTGCTGAAAAATTATTCATTCAGAGTAATTCTTATGCAGGAGGTAGGAAGATACGTTTCTCCTGTGTTCGATATGGCAATGTTGTTGGAAGTCGAGGGAGTGTTGTGCCAGTTTTCTTACGTCAAAGGGAAAATGGTGAAATTACTGTCACGGATGATCGCATGACTCGTTTCTGGATTTCTCTGGAGCAAGGAGTGCGATTTGTGATTCGTTGTGTAGAGCAAATGCATGGGGGTGAGGTGTTTGTCCCCAAAATCCCCAGTATGTCCATTATTGATTTGGCAAAAGCAATCGCTCCTGAAGCGAAAGTGAATGTGGTTGGTATCCGACCTGGAGAAAAGCTTCACGAAGTTCTCATTTCAGAAGATGAAGCCAGAACAACCGTTGAATTAGACGATATGTATGTTGTTCAACCCGCTGAGGCATTATGGTTCGGTCACGATTGGGAAAAGCAAGGAAAATTAATCTCGGATGAATTTCGATACGCCAGCAATACCAATGCTGTCTGGTTGGATGTAGATCAAATTAATTCAATCATTGCGCCGATCGAACAGGATTATCTGGCAGGGAAACTTTAATGACTCGGTTTGCAGTAACTGGCGCAAGTGGATTGCTTGGTCTCAATTTGTCATTACAAATTACGGGGAATGATGAAGTCCTGGGTATTGCTAATACAAGCCCCTTGGAAGGGTTACCTTACGAGATTCAGGTAATGGATCTTGTGAGCGACAATTTTGAAAAAGATGTTCTTGAGACTTATAAACCAGATGTTGTGATCCATTGCGCAGCTATTGCGAACTTAGAAGAGTGTGAAAAAAATCCAGAACTTGCTTACCAAACCAATGCTATCGTCCCAGGCGAGATTGCTTATCAATGCAGAAAAAGAGATGTGAAATTTGTTCATATCTCAACCGACGCAGTTTTTGATGGAAAAATCGGTAATTATTCTGAAAAGGACAGGACCAATCCACTTTCAGTATATGCAAAAACAAAAAGAGCTGGTGAAGAAAATGTACAAATCCAGAATTCTGATGCCATAATTGCGAGAGTAAATTTCTTCAGATGGAGTCTTAGTGGTACGCGTAGTCTTGGGGAATTCTTCTTTAATAATTTGACAGCTGGTAATCCTATCAATGGATTTATAGATGTACATTTTTGTCCGTTGTATGTATTGCAATTATCAGAATTATTATTTGAGATGGTGAGGGCTGATCTTTCAGGTATTTATCACTTGGTCAGTTCAGATCATATGACAAAATACGAATTTGGATGTGCGATTGCTAATCAGTTTGGATTAGACCAATCTCTGATCAATCCAATTTCTGTGACTAAAAGTAATTTACAGGCTGAGAGATCATTAAATTTAACGCTTTCAACGAATAAGTTATCTACTGATCTAAATCGATCCATACCCACCACGCTGGATGGAATAAAACAATTTTATGAGGATTATCAAAGTGGTTATGCTCAAAAAATCAGGAATTATTTGATAGAAAATTAGCATTATTGTTTTAGAAAGGCAGGAAAAAAATGGAAATCAGGATTGGTAATCGTCTAATTGGAACTAATCATCCCACCTATTTTATAGCAGACATAGCAGCGAACCATGATGGAAGTTTGGAAA
>JACZIY010000232.1 GCA_014860845.1 Anaerolineaceae bacterium | reverse complement strand
CCATAGGTTGTTCCATCCAAGATTTAAATAACAATAATCTTGATTTAAATTCAACCCAAAATTTTCCAAATGAGACAAAGGAGTTATTATTGACTGCAACTCCTGAACCTTCACCAACGAATGAATCTAAGAAAAATTCCATTTGGGTTGAAAAAGACATCAGAAATCATTCATATCTGGATAATCTAGAATTTCCTGATACTTTTGTTGTAGAAGACAAAGAAGATGCAAATTATTGGATAGAGACCCAATCGAATAGTATAGAAGAATCAAGAATTATCTTTGAAGAAATTTACATTTTAACAGTTCCATTTATCAACCAAACAAAGAATGTGATTTTTGATGATCTCGAGAAAATCTGGTCAGATAACATACAAAATTTGGATCTAATACTGTGGATACAACCAGAAGCTGAAGACGAATTGCAAACATTATTCAACAGCGAACCAGGCAATCAAGTATATTCTTCGGTTGAAAGACCTGAATCTTGTGAAATTAATAATTGCTGGAGGGTGATGAATTTTAGTTATTCTGACCCTGAATGGAGGATTGTTTCAATAGAGGATCAATCTCCATTGACATCAAATTTTGATTCAAATTATTATCGGCTTGCTTACAGAATTTATATAAATTCAAAGACAAGATTTGAAAATGAAAATGAATTTCCTTTTTTGATTGAACCAAAAAGCAATTTCGACCAATCTTTATTAACTTCTGTTCTGATGACAGGAACAACAGCTTTGGTACGTAATACTGCATATCAAATCGAGCAATTTGGGGTTGAATTTCCTATCAGGAACCTGAGAGATTTGTTTGATTCAATTGATATTATCCATGTATCCAACGAAGTTCCTTTTTATTCACAATGTCCTCCTGCTGTACCAGTACGGAAAGAGATGCGATTCTGTAGTGATCCTGGATACATTGAAACATTGAAATTAATGGGTGTTGATGTTGTTGAACTCACAGGGAATCATCTCCTGGATTGGGGACCAGAAGCTTTTCTTGAGACTTTAACCATTTATGAAGAAAATGGGATTAAAACTTATGGTGGAGGTCGAACGAAAGAGGATGCTGAAGAACCATTAATCTTTGAGCACAATGGAAATAAAATTGCTTTTTTGGGCTGTAATCTTCCCGGACCTGAAAATAACTGGGTCGCCAATGATCGTCCTGGAAGTTTACCCTGCGATTTGGATGAACTCCAAGAAACGATAATTGAGTTGAGTGAACAAGAAATTAATCCAATTTTTACTTTTCAACATAATGAATTTAATACCTTCAGGGCGACACAAATGATGAGAGAAGATTTTTGGGAAATGGCAAAGGCAGGTGCTGTTATCGTCAGTGGAAGTCAGGCGCATTATCCACAAGGGATTGATTTTGTTAATTCAACTTTTATCCATTACGGGCTTGGAAATTTTCTGTTTGATCAGATGTACACCTATTGGGGTATGGCAACCATTGATGTCCATTATTTTTATAACAATCGCTATATCAATACATATCAATATCCAATCATTAATGAAAATTATGGACAGCCTCGATTGATGAATGAAGAAGAAACTGAATTATTACTTGAAAAAATTTATAGTAATAGTTTTTATTATCAGGCAGAACATCCATGAAGAAGAGTCGAATCTTGTTTTTAATGGTACTTTTGCTTACTTTTTCAGCCTGTACACTTGAGATAAGTCCATCGCCAATTGTAGAAGAAGAATCTCCTGAAGTAAAAGACTTAAATATAACTCCCACACCTTTCAAACCAATTGAGAATGAAGAGGTGTCAAATTCCGACATAAAGTTATGGATACCTGAGTATCTTTCAGGAATTCAGATCCATTGGAAAGACAATTCAACAATTATTTTCAGCACCGATCAACAGGATTCAGATTGTTCATTTCATACAGGAAATGCGGGTGAAACTGTTGGAAATTTCGTATATGCATTAGTTTCTCCATTTAATACTACACAAGATGATATAACAACCGAACAATTAAAAAATATTTTAATTGGGGAAACTACTGACCAACCATTGGTAGAGAGAATATTTCTATCAAATTCCACATATTCTTTATTATCAGAATTTCTGGGAGATTTAACTACAAACATAATAATAGTGCCGGAGGATGAAATATTTTCATATGTAAGTCAATCCTCAGGAAATTATGGGTTGATTCGATTTGACCTTTTGGAACCCAAATGGAAAGTGATTGGAATTGAAAACATTTCTCCTTATGACCATAATTTTGACCAGGAAAATTATTATTTAAATTTTCCAATTCGTTTGAATTGCTCACAAAATGAGATAACCAAATTGATACTAAATGACCTGGAGGAAAAATTTTCAACTCGATATGCGGATAAAGTTACCTCCGTTTTACTCACCGGAACAACAGCGTTAACCAGGGCGACTGCTGACAGAATGGAAAAATTAGGCAATCAATATCCTGGTGAAAACATAAAATCCTGGTTTGAAAATTCCGATATTCGGCATATATCCAGTGAAACTCCATTTTTTGATGATTGTCCATTTCCAAATCCAGTTCAAAAGAATCTGGTATTCTGTTCGCGTACAAAATATGCGGAATTATTTTCCTTTTTGCAGGTGGATATCATCGAATTAACTGGAAATCATTTATTGGATAAAGGCGTTCTACCTTTTGAAAATACATTATCGTTATTTAATCAATCAGGTTTACCGTATTATGCTGGAGGATTTTCAGAAGGAGAAGCTGAGCAACCTGTTTTATTAGAGCATAATGGGAATAAATTTGCATTTCTTGGTTGTAATATAGCAGGTCCTCCCAATGTATGGGCTACTGAAACAAGAAGTGGTGTAAATGATTGTGATTTTTCTATAATGAGTGAACAGCTACGCGCTTTGAAAGAGGAAGGATATTTACCGATTGTGACATTTCAATATTATGAATCAAATTCTATGAAGCCATCCTCGTCTCAGATGAGTGATTTTCGAAAAATGGTAGATGCTGGCTCGCTGATTGTGAGTGGCAGTCAATCACATGTTCCCATGTCGATGGAAATTTACCATGATGCATTTGTGCATTATGGTTTGGGTAATTTGTTTTTTGACCAAATGGATTCCGTTAGTAATCGGAGAGAATTTTTAGACCGTCATATTTTTTATGATGGAAGATTTATTGGAACTGAATTATTAACTGCCATGCTAGAAAATTACGCACAACCAAGACCGATGACAGAGAAGGAAAGAACGAGTTTGTTGCAGGATGCTTTTAGATACTATTTGCTTACTGTTGAGGAATAGCAATTATGAAAATATTTGATGTGACCTTACCCATTAAGAATTTCATGCCTGTGTGGCCAGGTGATCCCCAGGTTGACAATCAACTAGTCTCATCGATGGAAGAAGGGGAAGAGGCAAATGTCACAATCATTCGTATGTCTGCTCATACTGGGACTCATATCGATGCGCCAATACATTTTGTAAAATCTGGAAAGGCCATCGAAGCGCTGGATTTGAATACTTTATTGGGTGAGGTTGAGGTCATTGAAATTGATTATCGTGTGAAACAGATTGATGTTTTACTATTAGAGAAATTTTCAAGACCACAATGGCCACAAAGAGTAATTTTCAAAACAAATAATTCAAATTTAAGATTGTTAGAAAAAGACTTTTTTTACCAGAATTTTACTGCCTTATTACCTGATGCTGCAGAATATCTGGTTCAAAATGGTGTAAAACTGGTTGGGATTGATTATTTATCTATTGCACCTTTTAAAAATGGTTCTGAAACGCATATTATGTTGTTGCAAAAGGATGTAATTGTAATTGAAGGATTAAATCTATCAGATGTTTCGGCTGGAATTTATGATTTGATTGCATTGCCCATATTGCTTGAAGGAGCTGATGGAGCTCCAGCCAGAGTTTTATTAATTCAAAGATAAATGGTTATTTTGGGACGATTAAAGTAAAGCCACCGTCAATCACAATCACCTGACCGCAAATCATATCTGCAGCGTGACTACACAGAAACGCGACAACCTCAGCCACGTCTTCCGGTGTCACCAATCTTCCTGCTGGGGTATTCATAATGGTTTTCGAGGTCACATCAGCGTTATTCATAAATGCAAAGTGTTTTAATGCTTCAGTTTCCACCATTCCGGGTGAAACTGCATTGACATGGATATTCTTCGGGGCTAATTCTACAGCCATGTAGCGGGTAAGGGAGTCTAGAGCGGCTTTGGATGCACCTACGGCAATGTAATCTGGCAGCACACGCATGGAACCAGGGCTCGAAATATTGATGATATGACCTCCACCTGTTTTTTCCATTAGCGGAACAGCTTTTTGGCTACAAAGCATGGCTGCACGAACATTCACCTGCATGGTGTAATCCCAACCAGATACTTTTTGTTCGGTAAGTGGTCTATTGAAACCACTGGCGGCGTTATTGACCAGAATATCGAGTTTTCCATATTCAGTTGAAATTTTCTCAAACAGTAATTCTATGTCATCTACTTTGGAGACATTTGCTTTTATGACATGAGCTTTTTTCCCCAGCTTCTGAATAATCTCGGATGTATCCTCAGCCTGGGCACGGTTGCGACTGTAATTAACGATTATGCTTGAACCCGCAGTGGCTAATTTAATGGCAATAGCTCTCCCAATTCCTCTGCCAGATCCTGTTATTAGGGCGATTTTTCCTTCAAAATTGTGAAAACTATTTTCCATTCCTAATAATCCTTTTAAAATTTGGTTTTTATCTCAGGAAATATTGCTCCATCAGATGTAATAATTTCGTCTAATTCACCATTTTTCAACATTTTCGAAATTTTTGTGGCATCTTTCTTTAGTTTCCCAATGTTTATTCCCAGATAATAACCAGAATAGAATGCAAGCCATTTTTCAGCGCGGATAAACATTTTCTGAGCTCCGGTAAAATTCTTATGTTGAATATGATAATATGCAACACCGATTTGCAAAATCCCTCTGTACAGATCGCGGA
>JACZIY010000231.1 GCA_014860845.1 Anaerolineaceae bacterium | reverse complement strand
TACGCCTAAAGCCTATTCACAAACCGCTCGATCCTCGTAATAGCTCGTTCCAATTTCTCAAATGAAGTGGCATAAGAGCAGCGGCAGAATCCTTCTCCACCAGCACCAAACGCAGAACCGGGTACGATCGCTACCCTCTCTTCATTCAGCAGACGTTCAGCGAATTCTTCATCACTTAAACCAGTTACACCTACTTTAGGAAAGGCATAGAAAGCGCCCTTAGGCTCAAATGTAGGTAAACCAATGCGATTAAACTCAGCCACCACATACTGCCGGCGGCGATCGTATTCCTCCACCATCATCTGCACGGCTTCATCCACGTCAGCCAGTGCTTCGACTGCAGCAATTTGCGCAATAGTAGGAGAAGACATGACCGTGTATTGATGAATGCGCACAAGACCACCGATGAGTGAAGCGGGCCCCAAGGCGTACCCGATGCGCCAACCGGTCATGGCATAATCTTTCGAGAAGCCACCTAATAGCAAGGTGCGTTCTTTCATTCCCGGCAACGTCGGAAAGCAAACATGTTCGTGTCCACTATAGACCAGACGATCATAGATTTCATCCGAGATCACAATCAGATCATATTTTTCAGCGATACGCGCGATCTCCAGAAGACGTTCTCGAGTTGCCACCGCCCCGGTAGGATTATTCGGAAAACCCAGCAAAATGGCACGGGTTCGCGGGGTGATAGCTGCTTCAATCGCTGCTGGATCCACATCAAAATTATCTTCCATGCGACAGGGAATTTCAACCGGAATTCCATCTGCTAGTATCACCTGCGCCTGATAGGAGACAAAACAAGGCGTGGGGATGATGACTTCATCACCAGCATTGACCAGAGCAGTAGCCGCCAGATAAAGCGCCTCTGAACCACCCACAGTTATGATCACTTCATTTTTTGAGTCATACTGGATTCCGTAAAGCATTTGCAGGTGTGCTGTGAGTTTTTCACGCAGTTCTGGGATTCCAGCATTGGACGTGTAATGGGTTTGACCTTCCTGCAGCGCGCGTATCCCGGCTTGAATGACACTGGGTGGAGAATCAAAATCTGGTTCACCAATTCCCAATGAGATCACATTCTCCATGGTGGCAGCGATATCAAAGAATTTTCGAATCCCTGAAGGTTTCAGGCCAGCAACACGTTGCGAGAGATAGGATGGTTTCATGAAGTCTCCTTAATCTATTTGAAATGATCTTATTATTTAGCTTTTGATAGATGAGTTATCGCCTACATTCAGGCGTGTGATTTGCCCATGAACCTGCACCTGCCGTCCAAGAATGGATTCCTCCAGTATGGACTGGCTGATTTCTACCTCACTCTCAAGAATACAGTTACGCAGGATGGCATTTTCGATTTTACAGTCAGCTCCGATGGAAACATGCGGACCGATAACTGCGGATTTGATCACGGCGCTGGGATGGATGTGTACCGGAGGAACGATGGTGAGATGATCACTCTGACATTCGCCGCTATTATCATTGCCATGATCCAGCAGGAAGCGATTGGTGTCCAGCAACGCCGCAGGTATACCCGCATCCAGCCAGACATTGATACGCTGAACCCGCATCTGAACGCCGCTTTCTAACATCAGATTGACTGCATCCGCCAGGAAGTATTCTCCTCGTAGGGTAATTTCCCGCTGCATTTGCTCTTCGATGGCGTTAATCAGGAGACTGCCATTGGAAAAATAATAGAAACCCACCATAGCAAGATTATTCTCAATGCTATCTGGTTTTTCAACCAGTTTCACAACGGTGTCGTCATCATTAATCACAGCCACCCCAAAGCGGCGTGGATCAGGGACTGGTTTGACCCACACACCTGATTGGAGGTTTTTGTCACGCAACACAGACAGATCGGTCTGGATCAGGGTATCTGAGAATGTCATCAACATGGGGTTGTCTTTAAGGTACTCGCGTGCCTGGAAAAGCGCATGCGACTGCCCACGCATATCTGATTGCAAAACAAAGTGGAAGACCTTTTGCGGATGATATTTCTGCATATGTGCTTCGACCTGTTCCTGCTGGTTGGGTCCCACAATGAAGATAAATTCAGGGTCAAATGTTTCGGGCAATGTATCAAATTGTCCGAGCACATAATCGAAGAAGGTTTTACCAGCAACAGAGATCAGCGGTTTGGGTTTACTCCATGTATGCGGGCGCATACGTGAACCCAAACCCGCCATGGGAATAGCAATTTTTATTTTTGTCAAAAGTTCCTCCCAACGTTTGGTATAGCCTTATTGTATCAAAGGAATGCGGGAATATACTATTGTAAGGCTTCCGTGATTGGTGTTATTTTTGTTATGGAAAACGCAGGGTCCGTCGGTGACGCACCCTACTCGCTGATTTGCAACGAGTCAAATTTTCCTGTATAGTAATGTAAAAATAAGAGGGATTAGGGTTTATGACCATAGAAACATTACTCAATGATCCGGTGAATAGTTACTTGATCTTCATGCCAGGAAGAAACACTGATGTTATGATCGGAGTTCCGCATCACGCCCCGTTGGGTGTTTCGAAAATACCTTGCGAAAGCCATCCTACTTCCGATGAGAATACCGGATTCATT
Source organism: Anaerolineaceae bacterium (assembly GCA_014860845.1). The sequence goes on along the minus strand of JACZIY010000231.1, from coordinate 12,651 downwards.
GGTTATCGTCTATCCCAATTGCTGGATTGTCCCTGTTTGATTGCCGGAAATTATTTCATTGACCCAAATAAATACAAAAGCAGTGATTATTTCAAGAAAATTGAAGAAATAGCCCCAAAGATACTGATTGAAATCCACGGTCACGCCGGTCAATCCGCGCATTTTGATATTGAAATTTCATCCGGCTCCCTGGTTAAGTCCATTCTATCTGAGAAAATTGCCAACCAGTTATTCAGCAAATTTTCCAGTCATCCATCATTACGTAACTACACCATCAGCGGTGATTTTGTTCAGATTCACTTCAGAGCCACTAAATCCCTCACAATCAATACCGATCAATGGACAGCTTTCCATATTGAACTTCCTCAAAAATTGAGAGAAGACCAGAATCAGTATTTTCTCTTGTGTGAAAGTTTGGAAAAAATAATTCGTAAGTTGTTGAGTTCTTAAGTTTTATTTTTTATCACTGAATTCTCAAATCTCAATACTCACTCAACTCTCATCTCTCAACTCTCATCTCTCAACTCTCAACTTTTACTCCTACAATAGTATAATTAATCAACAAGTGATCCTATGCAACAATTTCTCAGTACTGAAACGCTTATCATTGAACTGCTCCTGATCGCATCCCTGGTTGCGATTGTTGTAAGACGCTTGCATATTCCTTATACTGTCGCTTTGGTAGTAGTAGGTTTATTTTTAACTGCGCAATCCCCATTGAATTTTGAATTAACCCCGGAATTGATCCTGGCACTCTTTGTTCCTCCGCTGGTATTCGAAGCTGCCTTTCACCTCAACCTTACCGAGTTACGTCGTAACCTGACATCTATTCTGCTCATGGCTGTACCGGGTGTTCTATTGACGACATTCATCGTCGGTGGCATTGTTTCCTTTGGAACCAGTCTGGCTTTACCGGCTGCATTGGTGTTTGGGTCGCTGGTCGCCGCAACCGATCCTGTCGCAGTGGTCTCTCTCTTCCGATTGCTGGGTGTCCCGAAACGATTATCCGTTCTGGTTGAAGGGGAAAGTTTACTCAACGATGGTACAGCATTGGTGTTATTCAATTTGATGCTGGCAATTGCGATCACCGGTGAATTCAATTTACTAAGTGGAGTATTGGAATTTATCAAAGTAGCGGTGGGTGGGGTTATGCTGGGATTGCTGCTGGGATGGGTTATTTCCCGGCTGATTTCCAGAATTGACGATTATCTGATCGAGATCACACTGACTACGGTTCTGGCTTATGGATCCTATTTATTGGCAGAACAATTGCATTTCAGTGGTGTGCTGGCGGTGGTAGCAGCAGGTTTGATTACTGGCAGTTTAGGACCTCAAGGTATGAGTCCTACCACCCGCATTGTGCTATACAATTTTTGGGAGTACATCACCTTTCTGGTAAACTCTCTGGTATTTTTGTTGATTGGACTGGATGTTGACATCTGGGCATTATTCCAATCATGGCAACCGATAGCGTGGTCAATTGGAGCGGTATTGGTTGCAAGGATGATCGTTGTATATGGCTTGGGATGGATCACAAATCGCATCAGTGAGCCTATCTCGTTGCGTTGGCGTCATGTCATTGCCTGGGGTGGTTTACGTGGTGCACTAAGTCTGGCTTTAGCGCTCAGTTTGCCAGCCACGTTTGGTGATGACCGTTTTCTCCTCCGCACAATGGCTTTTGGCGTAGCACTATTTACCCTATTGATTCAAGCCACAACGATGCGGCCACTGGTCCGAAAGTTAGGCATCATCACTACCACACCCGTCCAGATCGATTATGAACAACGGCATGCACGACTGAATGCATTAAAATCTGCAGAAGCTCATATTGAACGGCGATACCGGGAAGGACTGATATCCACACCTGCCTGGGAGCGCATCAAACCCAAATTACAAACACAGACTGCCTTACTCGCAGATTCTGTCCGCCAATTACTGCGTGTGGAACCAAAACTGGAATCTGAAGAATTGGAACTGGCACGTCGTGAGATTCTACGTGCACAACGTTCTGCATACCTGGGCATGCGTAGTGACGGCGTTATTTCTGAAGAGATTTTTGAAACATTGACATCTGAAATCGATGCTGCGCTCGATAATGAGGATGAAGAATTTTGGTATGTACCACAAGAATCACTGCCACAACGTTTGAATGAGGGCTTATCCGGCTCTGCAACGGTTAGTGACGTTGTGGTTGATTCTGGAGCTGCCTGTGATGGGCAGCAGGTGATGGATATCCAATGGCCTAAACACTTTGTCATCGCAAGTATAAAACGTGGAAATCAGGTAATTATTCCAAAAGGGAACACGATAATACTCGCCAATGATTTACTGACCATGGTGGGGGAAAATGCTTCCATTGAAGTGGCCAGGCAGTTTTGTGAGAAGACATCTGAACGCCTTTAGCAGTGAACAAGCATCAAATTCATGACACAAATTGACTAGACAAGCGCTCTGTACGGGTATAAAATTCTTTTTTGTTTAATTTTCCGAGGTGCCTATGTCGATCTCTTCTGCGCAGCATGTTTACCGTTTTGAAGTACAGCCATCCACATCAAATGACCCGCGTGCTCAGGGTTTTCTGAGCGATACTCGCGCTTTGGGGCTTGATCAGATCCAATCCATCCATTGCTCCGACTTGTACTTCTTGCGTGGACAGCTCAATGAGGACCAATTGGCAGAAATCGCAGAAAGAATCCTTCATGACCCGGTTAACCAGCAGGTAGACTGGCAGGAATTCCACATATCCACTGAGGAAGAGCCACACACATCCACCCAGGAAATGGTGGTAGAAGTAACCTATCGACCCGGTGTAACCGATCCGGTCGCTGAACAGCTACTGCGGGCAACCCGGATGATCAACAATTATGAAGTGGATGCAGCCTCCAGTGGTCAGCGTTTTGTAGTCCGTGGTGAAAACCTGACGCCAAATCTGATGCACCAGTTGGCAAAACGACTGTTCGCCAATGCTGTCATTCAGTATTATGCCCTGGTAAGAATCACCCCCAGCTTTCCACAGGAAACCATCGCTGCGGGAAAGGTGGAACGATTCCAACTGGCCGAAATGTCTGCAGAGCAATTATTGCGGCTTTCCCAGGAGCGCCGGGCAGCCTTGAATCTGGAGGAAATGCAGGCTATCCAGGCCTATTGCCAGCGTGAAGGACGTGATCTCAGCGATGTGGAGTTCGAGATGATTGCCCAGACCTGGAGCGAGCATTGCGTACACAAAACCTTTAAAGCGATGGTAGAAGTGAATAATCCCAGTTCGGAGGATGATCGTTTTCCTCAACAATACAAGCATCTTTTCGACCAGACGATCCGCGCAGCCACGCGCCAACTGAATAAACCCTGGGTATTATCAGCATTCCGCGACAATGCCGGGATCATCGAATTTGGCGAGCAACATGAGCTTTCTTTTAAGGTAGAGACCCATAACCATCCCTCAGCCATCGAGCCGTTCGGAGGCGCTAACACTGGCATCGGAGGTGTGATTCGCGATGTGATCGGCGTTTCAGCCAAACCGATTGCCGCAACGGATATCCTCTGTTTTGGACCGCAGGATCAGTCCGCGGATACCCTGCCGGATGGTGTCCTGCATCCTCGCCGGATCGCTTCCGGGGTCGTGAGCGGGATTCAGGATTATGGCAACAAAATGGGTATTCCGACCGTGAATGGCGCGATTTATTTTGATCCAGGCTATACCGCCAACCCGCTGGTATTTTGCGGTTGTATCGGTCTGGCACCGCGTGACTCACATCCGCGGGATGTCCAACCCGGAGACTATATCATCGTTCTGGGAGGTAAAACTGGGCGGGATGGACTACGCGGCGCAACCTTTTCCTCGATGACAATGGACGCTCAAACGGGTGAGGTCTCAGGGGCTTCGGTACAGATTGGTGCGCCGATTGTCGAGAAAGGTCTGGTGGATGTTCTCATGGAAGCGCGAGATCAACAACTCTACCATGCCATCACCGATTGTGGTGCGGGCGGGTTGTCCTCAGCAGTGGGAGAGATGGCCAGTGATTGCGGGGGCGAGGTGCAGCTGGCGGACGTACTGCTGAAATACCCCGGATTGGAACCCTGGGAGATTTGGCTTTCAGAAGCTCAGGAGCGTATGGTGATTGCTGTCCCTCAGCAGAATCTGGATGTCTTAGAAGAGTTATGCGAGAAATATGATGTAGAGATCACCAATATCGGGGAGTTCAATGGCAGTGGTCGCATCCGGGTTTATTACCAGGATCAGGAGGTGCTGGATCTGGATAACCAGTTCCTGCATCATGGCTTACCACAACGCAAACTGCAGGCAACCATTCGCACCCCCCAACATCCACCCGGTTGGATGAATCCCGATGCAAAATATCCAGCAGGTGATGCGGAAGAACGCTTATTACGCCTGTTAGCCCACCCCAACATCACCTCCAAAGAAAGTGTGATCCGCGTGTACGACCATGAGGTACAGGGCGGGACGGTGGTCAAACCCCTGTGTGGGGTCCTGGATGATGGACCTGCGGATGGCTGTGTGATCAAACCATTATTTGTCACCGGAGATCAGGCTTTGGTACTCGCTGCCGGGATGAACCCCGAATATGGCAAGCAGGATCCATATCAGATGACCCTGCATGCCATCGATGAAGCCGTCCGTAATGCGCTCTGTTGTGGGGCTGACCCGGATCAGATTGCCATCCTGGATAATTTCTGCTGGGGTGATCCGACTCGCCCGGAAACCATGGGTGATCTGGTACAGGCTGCCCAGGCCTGTTATGACGGTGCCTTGCGCTATGGGACGCCTTTCATCAGCGGCAAGGATTCCTTTAATAATGAATATCTCGGCTCGGACGGGTTACGGCATGCCATCCCACCGACGCTATTAATCTCAGCCATGGGGGTGATCCCGGATTGGCGATTGTCATTGACCAGTGATTTGAAACAGGCAGGCAATCTGCTTTATCTGGTTGGCTATTTTACTCCGCGCTTTGGCGGCAGCCACCATAATTTAATCAAGGATATGCCGGTGATTGAGGAGGGTATGCCTGCCTGTCATCCTGAAACGCCTGAGTTGTATCTAAAAATCTATCAGGCCAATCAAGCAGGCTGGATTCAGTCGGCTCATGATGTGAGTGAAGGCGGTCTTGGGGTCGCTGCAGCCGAGATGGCAATAGGCGGACGATTGGGTTTGCGACTGTGGTTGGATGAGTTCCATGCATACCGCGAGACTTTTGGTGAAACAGGTGGCTGCATCCTGCTGGAAGTTGCAAAACAGGATCAGGTAGCTTTTGAAACGCACTTTGGGAGCAAACCCATGCGACTCATTGGTAAGGTTTTATCGGAGCAAGTCATAGAGATCATGAATGGTGAATATTTTTGGCTGAAGATGAGAATGGAAGATCTATTGCAAGCCTGGAAAAACCAACAGATCCGGGAGATGCAGACATGAAACCAAAAGTTCTGATCTTGTTTGCGCCGGGCATCAACCGTGATGCCGATTTAAGTGTGGCCTTTCAGCAAGCTGGTGCTGAGACGGAGATCCAGCCTCTGAGTGTGCTGCGTCAATCACGCCTGGACTGGATGCAATACCAGATTCTGGCTCTCCCGGGTGGTTTCTCCTACGCCGATGCGCTCGGTGCCGGGAAGTTATGGGCTTTGGATTTACAGGTCTACTTTAAGGAAGAGATGCAACGTTTTGTGGCCGCAGGGAAGCCAATCATTGGCATCTGCAATGGTTTTCAGGCGTTGGTCAAATCTGGTGTTTTGCCAGGAGCGAATGGCGAAGGACAGACACCCACAGCAACGCTGACCTTCAATCAGGGTGGGCATTTTGAATGCCGCTGGGTGCACTTACAACCGCAATCCCAACTATGTATTTGGACACGCGGGATTGACACCACGATTGATTGCCCGATCGCGCATGGGGAGGGAAACTTCCAGCTTGGTGATGCTGACAGGCTGGCAGATCTGGAACAAAATGGACAGATCGCACTGCGTTACCTCAAACCTGATGGTTCATCCGCGAACGGTGTATATCCGTACAACCCGAATGGCTCCCTCAGCGATATCGCCGGCATCTGTAACCCACGGGGAAATGTCCTGGGATTAATGCCGCATCCAGAAGATCATATTTTTGAATTTCAAAACCCAAAACGAGCGACCCGCAGCAATCATTCCGGTCTGGTGTTATTTAAAAATGGCGTGCACTACGCCCAACAAAGTTAACAGGAGAGAAGATGCCGAAAGCAGAAGATATCCAACAGGTTCTACCATTGGCTCTAGATAACAGCAATTTACCCCTGCCAGGGAAACAATATGGCAAAGTACGCGATTGGTACAGCCTGCCAGCCAAGCGGCGTTTGATCGTCACCAGCGACCGGCTCTCAGCCTTTGATCGCAATCTGGCAGTGGTGCCGTATAAAGGACAGGTGCTCAATCTGCTGGCTGCCTGGTGGTTTGAAAAGACCAAAGATGTAATTCCCAATCATTTGCTGAGCATTCCGGATCCGAATTGCGCCGTGGTACAGGAAGTCGAACCCCTGCAGGTCGAGGTGATTGTGCGCGGCTATATCACCGGTGTGACCAGCACAGCCCTGTGGTATCGTTATAGCCTGGGAGAGCGTGATATTTATGGCTACCATTTTCCAGAAGGGTTGCGCAAGAACCAAAAATTACCAGTAGCAATCATCACCCCCACCACCAAAGGTGGAGTCACAGGACATGATGAACGTCTGACCTGTGCTGAGGTGGTGGAAAAAGGCTATCTTCCACAGGCAGAATGGGATGTGATTCAATCGGCTGCCTTGCATATCTTTCAGAGGGGACAGGAGGTGGCAGCTAGAGCCGGTCTGATTCTGGTGGATACCAAGTACGAATTTGGACGCACATCCGATGGCGAGATCATCCTGATTGATGAAGTCCACACACCGGATTCTTCGCGTTTCTGGAAGGCGGATAATTACACAGAACGTTTTGACCAGGGGCTGGAACCCGAGAATTTTGATAAGGAATTCATCCGCATGGCATTTGCCGATCTGGGCTATCGCGGGGATGGCGAACCACCCAAGGTTCCCGAGAATTTATGGGTGCAAGCCAGCCAGCGTTATATCAAGATCTATGAAATGCTAACTGGGTTGACCTTTGAACCGGCTGCTTATCTCGCTGAAACGCGTATCCTGGAAAACTTACACAAGGCAGGTATATTATGAAAAAAGCTTACATTGTCATTCTGATGGGCTCCAAAGCCGATTTGGGGCATGCACACAAGATCCAGAAGGCTGCAGAAGCTTTTGGTGTTCCAGTGAAACTCAGAGTTGGTTCAGCGCATAAAACAGCAGAACATGTCATACATCTCCTGAAGGTCTATGAAGCCGACCCAACACCCAAGGTTTATATCACCATTGCTGGCCGTTCCAATGCCCTCTCCGGATTCACCGATGGGGCTGTCAAAAGCCCGGTGATTGCCTGCCCGCCCCCTTCCGAGACTTTTGGAGGTGCCGATATCTATTCCTCTTTGCGCATGCCATCCGGGATCGCGCCGGCAGTGGTGCTGGAACCCGCCAATGCTGCCCTGCTGGCAGCCAAGATGATAGGACTGCTGGATGAGGAGGTGCAGCAGAAGGTGGTAGCGTATCAAAATAAGAACGCTGAAACCATCATGCAGGATGATCAGGAGCTCCATGGATAGATTCGATATTTCCCTGCCTGATGATCACCCACGCGAAGAGTGCGGTGTATTAGGAATTTATGCACCCAATGAGGATGTGGCGCGCATGGCCTTCTTCGGGTTGTTCGCCCTGCAGCATCGCGGGCAGGAAGCAGCTGGGTTGGCTGTTTCAAACGGGCAGAGTTTACGATTACACAAAGATGTGGGGCTGGTCTCCCAGGTTTTTACACCAAATGTATTGCAGAAGATGGAAGGCGATTATGCCATCGGTCACACGCGTTACTCCACCACTGGCTCACCCACAATGCGAAACTCGCAACCCTTTATGATTGATACTCAATACGGTCCGTTGGCTTTAGCCCATAATGGCAATCTGGTGAATGCCGGGGAATTACGCGAACAATTGATGCAATCCGGGGTCGGGTTGACTTCCACTTCGGATACCGAGGTTATGACAATGATGCTGGCAGGAGCCAAAGGAGACACCTGGTTTGAACGCATCAAAGATGCCATGCAGCACTGGTGTGGAGCCTATTCGCTGGTGTTACTCACCAAGAATCAGGTCTTTGCGGTGCGCGATCCCTGGGGGGTGCGTCCACTGAGTATCGGCATGCTGCCCAACGGCGGGCATGTGGCTGCTTCAGAAAGCGGTGCATTGTTGACATTGGGATGTGTCTCCATACGGGAAGTCAAACCAGGGGAAATCGTAGCGCTCAGTGATACCGCCCTGCAGGTTAACCAGGCTCTACCCCCTGCCCAAAAGAGTGCTTTTTGCACTTTTGAGCATGTTTATTTCTCGCGTCCGGATGCTTACTGGGATGGACGCAGCGTTCACTCTGTTCGACATCGTCTCGGGGAAGAACTTGCATGGCAGGAACCAACTGAAGGGGATGTGGTCATTCCCATCCCGGATTCCTCCATCTCGGCTGCCATTGGTTATGCCCAGGCATCCGGCATTCCATACAATATTGGATTTATCAAGAATCGTTATATCGGCCGCACCTTTATCGAACCAACCGATTTCCTGCGCAAACAGGGTGTGGCATTGAAATACAATGTGGTGGAGGAAACCATCCGGGATAAACGTGTCGTCATGGTCGATGATTCAATAGTGCGTGGTAATACCACCGGTCCTTTGATCCAACTGCTAAAGAATGCCGGAGCGAGCGAGGTTCATGTGCGTATCTCCAGCCCGCCCATCCGACATCCCTGCTTCCTGGGAGTCGATATGGGCACATACGAGGAATTGATTGCCGCTCATGAAACAGTCGAGGAAATTCGCCAGCATGTCGGCGCAGATTCGTTGGTATACCTGACACTGGAACGCATGATGAAGGCGATTGGCAGCCAAAATGGCTATTGCAATGCCTGCTTTACCGGCAAGTATCCCATTTCTGCGCAAAATGGTTTCAGTAAAACCGGGTTTGAAAACAACATCGGTTGAAAGGGAGGTAAAAATGAATGTGCTTTTAATTGGATCGGGAGGGCGGGAGCATACCATTGCCTGGAAACTGGCACAATCCGCCCATAAACCTGATTTGTTTTTTGCCCCCGGCAATGATGGGATGACCGACCTGGGTAATTGTATCCCCCTGGCCGTAGAGGATGCTGCCGGTATCACCCAATTTGCTATAGAGAATGCCATTGATCTGGTGGTGATTGGGCCGGAAGCTGCATTAGCAACCGGAGTCAGTGATGCGCTGAGCGCTGCTGGGATTGCCGTATTCGGTCCTTCCCAGGCAGCTGCCCAGATAGAAACCTCCAAAGCCTTCGCGAAATACTTCATGCAGCAACAAAACATACCAACAGCACGGTATGCGGTATTTGAGGACTATCCGTCGGCCCTCAAACATCTCGAGCATATCGATTACCCGGTAGTCATCAAAGCTTCCGGATTAGCTGCCGGGAAGGGAGTCCTGATCCCGGAAACACACAGCGAAGCACGCGATGCCATTCATGAGATCCTGGTGCAAAAGGTATTTGGTACAGCCGGAAAACAGGTTATCATCGAAGAGCGGCTTTCGGGTCCCGAAGTGTCTGTTCTGGCATTTTCGGATGGACAACATCTGTCTTTGATGCCCTGCGCACAGGATCACAAACGCCAACTGGATGGGGATCTGGGCCCTAACACCGGCGGGATGGGCACCTTCGCTCCTTCACCATTATTAAATGAACAACAGTTGGCCGAGATTCAAACCAGCATTCTGCAACCCGCCATCGTCGGTCTGCGTGCACTTGGCGCACCTTACGTGGGGGTTTTGTATGCCGGGTTAATGCTCACCAAAGACGGTCCGCGTGTGCTGGAGTTCAACGCCCGTTTCGGTGACCCTGAAACACAGGTGATTCTGCCGCTGCTGGAAAGTGATCTGCTGGAAATACTGCTCGCCTGTACACAACAACGTCTGGTGGAAATGGAGATCCAATGGTCAACGCAGGCAGCAGTGTGTGTAGTGCTGGCTTCGGCTGGATACCCGGGAAAATCACTGACCGGTAACTGCATCAACGGTTTGGATCAGATCATTGCAGATGGCTATTTTTTTCATGCCGGTACACGCTGGCGAGAGGATTGCTTTTACAATGCCGGTGGACGTGTGCTGGGAGTAACCTGTTGGGGAGAAAATTTGCCGCTGGCAATAGAAAAAACTTATCAGGCAGTCGCACGAATCCATTTTGATGGCATGCAATTTCGTAAAGACATTGGCCTGAAGGGGCTGAGCTACCCACACAGCTCGAATGCCTATCAAATGGCCGGGGTCAATATTGATGCCGGTAATCAAGCCGTGAATTTGATGAAAGAGGCTGTGCAATCTACCTTTACCCCGCAGGTGCTCTCGCATGTGGGTAGTTTTGGCGGGCTCTTTAATATCTCTGATCTCAAACACGAGGGTGTTCTGGTCGCTTCCACCGATGGGGTCGGCACCAAGGTAGAGCTGGCTGCTCGATTGGGCCGCTACCACGGGATTGGGGAAGATATCGTCAACCATTGTGTCAATGACATTCTGGTGCAGGGGGCACGTCCGCTCTTCTTTCTGGATTATTTCGCCACAGCGCAGCTTCAGCCTGAAATTGTGGCGGAGATCGTTAGCGGCATGGCATCTGCCTGCCGTGAAAATGGCTGTGCCTTGCTGGGTGGTGAGACAGCTGAGATGCCTGGCGTTTACCTACCGGGTGCTTTTGATGTGGCCGGAACGATCGTCGGGGTAGTGCAGCATTCTGCCATCCTCCCGCGAAAAGCCAGCATCCAACCCGGAGATTTGCTGGTGGGATTCACCTCTCATAGCCCGCACACCAACGGTTATTCATTGATCCGCAAGTTGTGCGAAGGGGAAGATTTGCAAGAACGACGAGCGGATCTGGGTGGCAGTTTGGCTGATCTCTTACTGGCACCGCACCGTTCTTATCAAAAATTACTACAACCTTACCTCAAACAGATAAAAGCACTGGCGCACATCACCGGTGGTGGTTTCATCGAAAATATTCCCCGGGTGCTGCCGGATCATCTACAGGTGGTCATAGAACGCCAAGCCTGGCAGGTACCGGCTCTGTACCGCTGGTTACAGCACAAAGGGCAGGTCTCGGAAGCCGAAATGTACCGGGTTTTCAATATGGGCATCGGTATGGTAGCCATCATTGATCCGGTGGAGTGGGACATCCTGCGATCCCAGATTTCGGAACCTATTTATGTGATTGGGTTTGTCAGTGAGCGTCAAACCCAACGGGTCGTTCTGAAATGATGTCTCACCCCAAAGCACGTCTGGTGGTGTTAATTTCAGGCAACGGTTCCAACCTGCAGGCAATGATTGATGCAGTTCAATCTGGAATAATAAAAGCAGAAATATCTGCAGTGATCTCCAATAAACGGGATGCCTATGGTTTGGAACGAGCCCGGAAAGCGGGTATCCCGGTGCTGGTATTACCGAAAATGAAAGAGCAAACCCGCGAGGAATATGATGCACAACTCGCGCAAGCAATCCAACACTACGCCCCGGATTGGGTCATACTGGCAGGTTGGATGCGCATCCTGAGCATGAATTTTCTGCTTCATTTTCCCAACCGGGTGGTCAATTTGCATCCTGCTTTGCCAGGAACATTTCCAGGTACGCATGCAATCGAACGTGCTTATGAAGCCTTCCAGCGGGATGAAATCCAGGAAACCGGCGTGATGGTGCATCTGGTCCCGGATGAGGGGGTGGATGCTGGTCCGCTACTGGCACAAACAGAGGTTAAAATTCTACCTGGTGATAGGCTTGAAGATCTGGAAACAAGAATCCATCAAACCGAACACCGTCTGCTGGTTGATACCTTAGTACAATTAATCTCCAAGGAGGAATGATGCCTGAAGTACTTTTATCTGTTCATGACAAAACGGGGCTGGTTGAATTTGCCCGTGGATTATATCACCTGGGTTGGGTGTTGATTGCCAGTGGCGGGACTGCCCGAATGCTGCACGAGAACCTGATACCAGTGACGGAGGTGGCGGATTACACTGGCTCGCCTGAGATTCTGGGGGGTCGGGTCAAGACCTTGCACCCAGCCATCCATGGCGGCATTCTGGCACGTGATAACAGCGAACATATCGGTGAATTGACTAAATTGGGTTGGCGCCTGATCGATATGGTGGTGGTCAACCTGTATCCATTTGAGGAAACCATTGTGCGTCCAGGAGTTACCCTGGCAGATGCCATAGAACAGATCGATATTGGCGGTGTCACCCTGATCCGGGCTGCCGCTAAGAATCACCAGCGTGTTACACTGGTGTGTGACCCGCAGGATTATGAGCAGGTGCTGGACGCTCTCCAAAACAGAGGGGTGAGTGAAGAATTTCGTAAGGAACTGGCGATCAAAGGATATCGCATGACCACCCATTATGATGCCATGATCGCAGATTATCTGGGAAAAAGCGATTCCCACACTCTGAACCTATATCCTTTACAATCTTTACGTTATGGCGAAAACCCCCATCAATCCGCCCGGGTGTTTGGCTATCAGGCTGGGCAGGGTCC
>JACZIY010000230.1 GCA_014860845.1 Anaerolineaceae bacterium | reverse complement strand
CGGTTGCGGTGCAGGTGGGGGGGGTGGTTTTGCCAACGCAGGTAGATGTGAAGACAAAATACCCGGACGGCTCGCTAAGGCAGGTCGTTGTCAGCGTTCTTCTCCCAAAAATTTCAGCCAAACAGGATTTACCCCTCCTGCTAGTCTCTTCCCCCTCGGCAAATAACAGCGGAGAACTGTCAAAGGAGGCCATTCTCGCCACCGAAGTAGGGGCAACTATCAGTCTTTCCGGGTTAAGCGGAAGCGGGTACGCCGGGGATTTGACCGCTGACTTGAGAGCCGCGATTGAATCGGCCCCGCAACTAAATTATTGGCTAAAAGGGCCGGTATGCTCAGAAGTTCTTGTAAATCAAAGTTTGAATAGAAGTTTGAATGCCACCTGGGAGGTAAGAATTTATCCCGGTACTCCTCATATCCGGATCTCTCACGCAATAGAGAACGTCAATCTTCAGTCACGAGGAAATGTCAGTTACGCATTGTCGATTTCTCAAGGGAAAACAACGCCAGCGCAGGTGTATTCAAAGTCATCTTTCCAGCATCATCATTCTTCCCGTTGGCGCAAAGTCATTTGGCTTGGGCAAGCACCCCCGGAGGTGGAGATCCGTTACGATTTGCCTTATATGATCTCTACTGGCATGGTGATGCCCTATGATACCTCTTTGCAGGTGCCGGAAACCGTCATTGCAAGTATGGTAAGTACCTGGAAGAGCAGGGGCGTCGACATTTTTGCCGAAACCCATGTGTCAGGTACAGGTTGGATGTCAGGGTTGATCAACATGTCCTTCGGTGCTACCGGGGGGAGGCCAGAGATTGGGTTGCTGCCAAGATGGGCTGCGATGTACTTGCTTTCCATGGATAACCGGTTGAGGGAAATCCTGCTTTGGCATGGTGAGATGTCTGGAAATATTCCCATTCACTATCGTGAAGATGATCCTGCTAAATCATTTTATGGACGACCTGTCTCCATTGATGATCGGCCAACGGTCAGTTTGCACAGCATAAACACAGCCTTTCCTCCAATCGGTGTGACCACTACAAACTGGGCGCCAGACAGGGCACACCAAGGATCCTTTGCATATTTGCCCTATATTATAACAGGTGAAAAATGGTACCTCGATGAGATCTATTACTGGGGTGGGTACAATCTTGTTTTTCACGAGTATATGCGTGATGGAAATGGAAGCCAAGACTTTAGTTTAGGAAAGAACGGAAGTTTTGGTTCCCTTTACGATCAATTGCGCGGGCTCGACTGGGCGCTTCGAAACATCTCAGATGCTTCCATTGTTGCATCGGACGCTGATCCCGAGAGGTTGTACTTTGCCAATAAGACAAAAAACAACATTGACTGGCTTGCATTGGCAAATGCTCCAGGGACAACTGGCCACGGTCTTCATGCTGTAAGACATCAACGAGAGCATACTGACACTCCTAAGTGGCCAACAAAAACTATTGCCCCATGGCAGCATGACTTTTTGGTCATCGTACTTTCAGATATGATCCGAAAAGATGCAGCGTCTAATTCTCTCTTGTGTTCTCTGAGAGATCATTTGGCAAAGTTCACGATTGGAAGATTTACAAATGACCCCGTGTTCCCCAAATTTGAGGGCGCTGGTTATTGGTGGCCGCTCGCAGATAAGAATGGTAATTACTATACGGATAAGGATTGGGGGCGATACTGGTCTGACGTTGCATCCTACATTGGGAAGACCTCAACAAATCCTGCCACAAGTTTCTCTTCATCTGATTATGCATACTCGTATGCTGCAATCGCCCTTGGGGCTACTGCTTTGATATCCAACTTGCCAGGAGGCGCAGACGCTTACAATTTGTTACGAGCAAACCTCTCATATGATAGGTGGGCGAAAGAGGATCCGACATGGGCATTCAGGGTAAATATTCAACCGCCAAAGAATTTTTTATTGATATCTCAATAAATTACATTGGTGAATTTTATGTTCTACACTTTTAAAGATAACATTAGAAGACTGAAATTCGACTTTCAGTGTAGAAAGGCATTGACCTTACCGCATATTCACACTTACGACGACTCCAACGTGATCGCTTTATCTCTTCTCCAGCACAAAGATTTTATAATGTACCTACTTGCGCTGAAAAGCTTTACTTCTAAGGTGCGGATCAAAGGAGTAGTCATTGTAGATGACGGGTCTTTAACAAAGAACGATATTTCGATTCTTAATAACTTTATTCCTAAAGTTTGTATTCTTAAAAAAGAAGAATTTGCGTCTACTAAAACCCCCGTAGGTGGATGCTGGGAAAGGCTTTTGGCTATCACTTATTTTTGTAAAAATAATTATGTTGTTCAACTTGATGGGGACACTCTTACGCTTGGATCAATCGATGAAATTACCAAGTGTGTTTCAGGTGATGTTGGGTTCGTTCTCGGCACCCGAGATAATCAAGACTTTGAGACCATGGCAAATCGAGTCAAGCTTGCTGAAGCCTACTCAAATTACACACATGTTCAAAATTTGACCGAAATTAATTTATTGAAGTTGAGCTCTTCCCATGGTTTGTTTTATGTGAGGGGCTGTGCCGGTTTCTCTGGGTTTCCAATTAATTCATTTACAAGAGAGTATGTTGAAGAAATGTGTGGGGAATTCTATTCTTTCCTAGGCGATAAATGGAACGAATGGGGAAGTGAACAAATAATGTCTAATGTTATAGTTGCGAATATGGAAAAGCGAATGGTGTTACCCCATCCTAAGTACTGTAGCGTTGATAAAGCGATTAATGATAGTGTATTTTTACATTTTATCGGGACACATCGTTTCAAGGATGGTGTATATGCAAATCTAGCTAAAAAACAGATATCAGAATACCAGTGACTGTGCTTGCATGAGGGATAAATTTTCGCACTATGATTATTTAGAGTTACTTCCTATCGGTTGGTCCGCATCCTGATGTCCGCCGCAAGTCCCACAAGTATTTCACGGGGTGCCGTGCTGACTATCTCTATGAGGTGGACTGATCGCCTGATTGGCTTTGTTAGCACTCTTATTCTGGCACGACTTTTGGCACCTGAGGACTTCGGCATTATTGCCATGGCCTCCCTTGTGGTCGGTCTAGCGGATGTGTTTTTAAATTTAGGTGTAAATGTTGCGCTGATCCAAAACCAAGACACTACACCTTCTCACTATAATACGGCATGGACGCTTCGGCTTATTCAGACAGCCATTTCCGCTGCCTTATTATTGGTATTTTCTCCATTTGCTGCTGGTTACTTTGGTGACCCGCGCGTAGTTCCTGTTCTTCAACTGATGGCCTTGGGGATGCTTCTTGTCGGCCTTGAGAATATTGGCGTTATTACATTCCAGAAGGAGATGCGTTTCGGCCTTGATTTTCGTTTCATGTTTCTTAAGCGACTCGTTGGCTTCCTTGTTACCATATTGGCTGCCTGGCTATTGCGCAGCTATTGGGCTCTGGTGCTAGGCGCACTTGTCGGTCGAGCTTTTGGTGTAATGTTGAGCTATCAAATGCACCCGATGCGCCCGCGTTTGAGCTTCGAAAAGGTAAAAGAGATTTTTTCAGTATCTCAATGGATGCTGGTAAACAGCATTGGTAGTTACCTTCATCTCAACCTGCATAAAATTTTGGTAGGTCGCCGGGCAACCACCACAATAATGGGTGGTTACACGTTAGCCGACGAGATCTCCGGCATGCCTACCGGGGAGGTGTTGGCGCCGCTCAATAGAGTGCTCTTTCCTGCATTTGTGCAAGTGAAGCATGACCTTGTCGAGCTTAAGCGTATATTTTTACTTGCTCAAGGGGTTCAAACCCTTCTTGCAATCCCTGCAAGTGTGGGGCTTGCGTTGGTAGCTAGGGAAGCGGTCATAGTGCTTTTGGGCGAAAAATGGTTATTTATTTCACCATATGTACAAATGCTTGCACTGGCTAGCGTTATACAAGCAATTACCACGAGCGGCAGCTACGTCATGCTTACTATGGGGGCGCACCGGGCCGCTGCAGTGATAACCTGGGTTCAGGTCATTTTTTTTATGGTGGCAGTTTTTCTAGTGATTCCGAACTCTGATGCTCTACAGATAGCATCACTCCGGGTTGTTACGGTTTTTGCTGGGCTGTCACTGGCTGTCTGGATGTTGATGCGCACCTTGGGGAATGTCAGCGTAACTGAAATATTTTTTACCATCTTGCGCCCACTGTTGGGCACCGGACTTATGACTATAGCTGTACTTTTTGTTGGATCAATAACGCAATTTAACCCGGGCGCAGCTTTGCTTTTAAAAGTCGGTACGGGTCTATTGACATACCCTGTTGCTGTAGTGCTTATGTGGGGGGTGGCGGGGAAACCAGCAGGTGCCGAGTCCTATGTCCTTGAAAAGTTAACTACGCTGATATACCGGAAGTGAGCGTCTTTTATAAAAAATGCAGGTTGTGTGCCTTGGCATCCTATGGGGATAAACATGGAGCTAGCAAAGTACCGCGCATCCACAAAAGAAAAAATCAGAACAAGAGACTTGTTAAGGATGTTCCCTGAATCAGGAAAAATTGCGCTAGATATTGGCGCAAGAGATGGATACTTTTCTCTTTTACTTGCTGAAAAATTTGAGAAGGTGATTGCACTCGACCTCACCATGCCATCTATTAGTCATGACAAAATTATATGTATGGAGGGAAACGCAAAAAACCTTGAGTTCTCTGATCGCAGTGTAGACTTCGTATTTTGTGCGGAGGTTCTTGAACATATAAATAAATCCGACTTATCTAATGTCTGTCGTGAATTAGAACGTGTTTGCAAAGACAAACTACTTATTGGTGTTCCATTCCGGCAAGACATTAGAGTAGGTCGTACAACTTGCTACACATGTATGGGAAAGAATCCTCCATGGGGCCATGTCAATTGCTTCGATGAGCGTATATTGTCCAAGTTGTTCTCTAACTGTAGGGTTGAGGCTAAATCCTTCGCAGATTATTCCACCGAGCAAACAAACGCCCTATCTGCCCTACTGATGGATCTCGCCGGAAACCCCTATGGGACTTACATGCAAGAGGAGCCCTGTATCCATTGTGGGCAGTCTCTAGTGCCTCCTCCAGAGAGAGGGTTTGGTCAAAAAATTCTTACAAAACTTGCTTTCCTCACGCAAAGTGCAACTGGCGTGTTCACTAAACCTCGAGGAAATTGGATTCACATGCTTTTATCAAAGATGCAATGACCTTCATGGATCTCACAGATAAAGGAGGAACAGTGAAAATCTTCAACATCGTCGGCGCCCGCCCCAACTTTATGAAAATGGCCCCCATCATCGAGGCCATGAACCAATACCCCGAACAGATCCACCACCTTCTCGTCCACACCGGCCAACACTACGACGAAAAGATGAGCCAATCGTTCTTCGTCGACCTCGGCATGCCCAAACCCGACCTTAACCTCGAAGTCGGCTCCGGCTCCCACGCCGAACAGACCGCCCGGATCATGGTCGAGTTCGAAAAAGTCTGCCTGGCCGAAAAGCCCGACCTGGTCATCGTCGTCGGCGACGTCAACTCCACCATGGCCTGCACCATCACCGCCAAAAAGCTCGGCATCCAGGTCGCCCATGTCGAGGCTGGCCTGCGCTCCCGGGACATGACCATGCCCGAGGAGATCAACCGCCTCTGCACCGACGTCCTTTGCGACTATCTCTTCACCACCGACCACTACGCCGACGAAAATCTGCTGGCCGAAGGGATCGCCCAGGAGAAGATCCACTTCGTCGGCAACGTCATGATCGACACCCTTCTGAAACATCAGGAGAAGGCCCGCTGCCTCGGCCTGGTCGAACAGTGGGGTCTCAAGCCCGGGCAATTCGCCACCCTCACCCTGCACCGCCCCTCCAACGTCGACGACCCCGCCATCCTCGGCGGCCTCATGGAAGCGATTCTGGAAATCGTCCAAGACCTCCCCATCATCTTCCCCATCCATCCCCGCACCCGCAAGATGCTGGGTGCCATTGATAATTTAGAATTCAAAATTCAAAATTCAAAATTGCGGCTCACCGAGCCGCTCGGTTATTTAGAATTCCTCCACCTGAACATGAACGCCAAAATGGTCCTCACCGACAGCGGCGGCCTGCAGGAAGAAACCACCGTCCTCGGCGTCCCGTGCATCACCATGCGCAACAACACCGAACGCCCCATCACCTGCGAGGTCGGCACCAACTTCCTGGTCGGCAACAGCCCGGCCAAGGTTCTGGAGTGCGCGCGGAAGATCCTGGGCGGTGAAGTGCCGCAGGGGAGGG
>JACZIY010000229.1 GCA_014860845.1 Anaerolineaceae bacterium | reverse complement strand
ATAGTCTGGTACGAAAGACTAACAAAAGAAAATTTGGTCTATTGATCCTGGGATTAATCGGATTAGTCATCATTTTTAAGTTGCTACAACTTTTCCGATTAGACATCCCTATAATAGATGGAAACAAGCAAGAAGTAGGTGTCCAACTTCCAACGCTTGATTATGAGATTGTCCCGATAGAACAGCCCCCATCAGAATTGTTCTGGATAGTTGGCATCAGTTTATTAGTTGGTCTGATTTCTGTCTGGGCTTTTCTATTCTTAAGAACGGATCCAAAACCAATGAATAATGATGCTCTGGTTGAGGAGGTGAATTCTGCTCTGCAAGCCATCCAGGATGGAAAAGACTTGCGAAACATCATTATCAATTGTTATTTCCAGTTGAACCAAATTATTAAGGAAGAATATGAAATTGAAAGAGAAAAATCAATAACTGCTCGTGAATTTGAAAATTATTTACAAGACAAAGGAATTCCAATAAAACCAATTCATCAGATGACTTCTATTTTTGAAAAGGTGCGATACAGCAACAAGCCTACTTCAAAAGATGATGAACAAATCGTGATCGAAAGTTTGCTAGAGATTCGATCATCATGCCAGATTAAGCTGAGTAGTATAGAATGAGATCCACATCCCGGATATTTTATTTCACAATTTCTTTATTGTTGTTGATCATCCTAATCTTTCCGGGTCGTGGGATCTTTATTCAATATGTTGTCGATCCTATAACTAGAATATTCTGGTGGTTGATTAGAATTTTACTTACCATTGACCAGGAAGTTTATTGGACGATATTGATTTTCCTGATTTTTATCTTTGGATTATATTTGTTCCCGGGTAAAAATAATCATAAGACTCCATCAGCATATAATGACGCTCCACAAAAAGAAGATCGTGTTCAATTCTGGAAACGAACCATCTCCTCTGCAATTAAAAATGAGGAGGATCTCTTAATCCTTCAATCAAATTTAAATCAATTACAAAAAGAAGTCTCATTATTATGTGAGAGCTCAGGTATTGATCCAGTTGAACTTGAACCTCGCAAGAAAAATTTTGGGGAAAGACTTTCTTCCATATTTTTCAATACTACACTTTTCTCTTTCTTAATAAAAAAACGTTTGATTTTTTTTTTTTTGTACCCATTCAAGATTTTTTGAAATCAATAGAAACCACCTTGGAGATAAAAAATGGAAATTTTAGAAACAAATCCTCAGACAGTTGAAGACATAGCTGGAATTACAAAAAAAGTTATTTCGGAAGTCAACAAGGCAGTCATTGGAAAAAAAGAAGTATTAATGAAGTTGATGGCAACATTTTTAACCGAAAATGGGCATGTATTGCTAGAAGATTTCCCCGGTTTGGCAAAAACGTTAATTGCAAATAGTTTCGCGACCACCTTGGGAATTGACTTTAAACGAATTCAATTTACACCAGATTTATTACCCGGGGATATTACTGGTGGATATATTTTCGATACCCGCGAAAACATTTTCAAGTTAAGAAAAGGCCCAATATTTACACAATTACTACTAGCAGATGAGATCAACCGAGCTTCACCCAAAACGCAATCCGCGCTCTTAGAAGCGATGCAAGAATTTCAGGTATCTCTGGAAGGAGAAAAAATCAAGTTAACAGAACCATTTATCGTTATAGCAACACAAAATCCGATCGAATACGAAGGTACTTTTCCACTACCTGAAGCACAGCTCGATCGTTTCCAGATTCGACTTTCCGTGGGATATCCGAGCCAGGATGAAGAAAAAGAAATTCTGATGCAAAGAAGCCTTCGCAACCAGGATATGGTTGCGCTAAAACCGATCATCTCTTCTAAAAAATTAGTAGAAATGAGGAAAATTATTGAAGGAGTTTATGTAAATCCGGATATTCAAGAGTACATTATTAAACTGGTCTCTAAAACACGCCAACACAATCAAGTTGAGTTGGGGGTGAGTCCCCGTGGATCTTTGGCTTTATTCAAATTATCCCGTGCCTGGGCTGCCATTCATGGAAGAGATTATGTTCTTCCGGATGATGTAAAAGGGTTAGTCCATGATGTTTTTGGTCACCGCATCATTCTGGATCCAAATCTTTGGGGTAATAATACAGCCAGTACGCGGGTTATAAATGAAATTATTCGATCCGTGGCTGTACCTGTTCTGAATTGATTTTGATGAACCTCAAAACGAATCTCATCTTTTTAATCATCATTGGACTATTTTTATCGGCCTTAATCTCCAGAAATAGTTCTGTATTATTATTGGCATTTCCATTTGTTAGCTATCTGATTGCTGGTTTTTTTACAGCACCCAATAATGTAAACCTGGTGATTTCTCGGAAAATTGAGAAATACCGCGCAGAGGAAAATGAACCCAATTCAATGAAAGTCACTATCATCAATAATGGTTCAAATCTTCCTTCCCTTTTCTTAAATGATAGCTTTTTACCAGAATTAACATTCATTTCAGGGAGACCAAATCAAGTAATATCATTAGAAAAGGATCAGTCTATAGAACTCGAATATAGCTTCACTGCCAAAAGAGGGTATTATTATTGGCCGGAAATTAAAGCGATCGCGAGTGATCCATTCAACCTAGTAATAAATGAAATAAATCAAACAGATGAAGTAGATTTTATTGTGATCCCTAAAAAGGTTATTCTTCCAAAAATCCCTTTGAAACCTCGTTACACCCTTCAATCGCCTGGTTTAAATCTCTCGAACAAACCTGGATCAGGGGTCGATTTTTGGGGTATCAGACAGTACACTTCTGGTGATTCATTAGGTCATATTCATTGGCGCTTATCCGCTCAATATCCCAACAAGTTTTTTATCAAACAATTCGAACAAGAAAATATGGCAGATATAGGAATTCTCATTGATGCGTCTAAACCTTATAACGCTAGCGAAGAGGTGATTTCTTTGGTCAATTATTGTGTCGAAGCTGGCGCTGCAATATCCAGGAGTCTGCTTAGATCCGGAAATCGTGTCTCATTATTAGTAGTAGGAAAAAACCGAACCCGTGTATTTCCTGGGACTGGTAAACACCAGCTACAAAGGATTCTTGATACCCTGGCTGGATGTGAACCAGGTGATCTTCCCCCACATGAATTGTTGAAATACATTCCCATCCGGTTGTTTTCGAGTCGTACAACAATTATCGTAATCAGTCCGCTACAACAAAATGATCATTCTATAATCACAAAGTTGAGAGCTGAAGGTTACCAGGTCATGTTGATTTGTCCAAATCCTCTACCATCAATGATTGCAAATAATAATCAACTTGAATCTTCCTTGTCCCTTCGGGCAGTGAGGATTGAAAGAGAAATTATGTTATGGAAGATTCGTCAAATCGGTGTAAATGTAATCGATTGGCCGATTGAACAACCCCTTGTTAGTTTATTTCAAATGTCACGGCAAATAAGGTTATGAAGAAAAAAACAGGGAATTTCACAAATATATTTTTTATATTTTTTACTTCTGTATCAGTAATATTAATCGGTACAGGTTATGGATTTGCAGAAAAGTGGCTTGCAAACATTTTCATCCTTTTGCTCACGATCCTCACCTTCCTATCTGTTAAATTTAATTGGGATTGGGCATTTAATATTATTTTGATTTTTAATTCAATTCTTGCTACTGTGGGTATTCTGATTGGTGCTCCTTCATTTTTAATGGTTGCCGGGGTAGCGACGGCATTGGCAAGTTGGGAATTATCCAACACTGAAAAACAATATCAGGAAATTTATTCGCATGCTCAAAGTGTCATTTATGAAAAAAACAGAATTCGATTGCTGTTGATTTCAATTGGATCTGGAATAATTCTAGCTGAATTGGTTTTATTTGTTCAATTTCAACTTCCTTTTATAATTGTATTTTTACTGGCCATCATCATATTATTTTGTTTTTTTCAAATTTCTCGACTGCTCGACCAAGTCAATAAATAATCTTAAGGTGAATATTTTTTGAACTGTATGTTGGCTATTGTTATTTTGGATAACTTAGATATAATCTACAAAAAAAGAGGTGAATGTGAAAAAGAATAAAATTCAGATTTTGATCATCCTAACCATTTTAATGTTTACAATGCTTGCATGCGAAGCCAGCGTAAGTACAGCAAAAATCACTGATGCATATTTGACGCCGAATGAAGATGGTTCTGGAAATTTCACAGTTTTTTCAGGCGACCAGACCTTTTATTGCGTTGTAAAGGTAGCCAATGCACCGGAAGATACTACCCTTAAGGCCGTATGGACTGCTGTAGATGTTGAAGGGGTCGATCCGAATTTATTCATCAGTGAATTCGAACTCACCACGGAGAGTGAAAATGAATTTACGTTCAATTTACAGAATGATCAATTATGGCCATCGGGATCTTACAAAGTTGAGATCTTCATGAATGGTACATTGGAAAAAACATTGGAATTTGAGGTTCAATAAGTATTACACGTCATAACCTGCATTTATACAGCCTTCGTTATAATTTATTTTTGCGAAGGCTGTTCAATTTTTAAATGTGATTTATTTGTCGATCCAGGATTGATCATTACATTATTCAAATGGATCGTAAACACGTGCGACTCTGGAGTTGATCTGGCAGGTAACCTCGTAGGTGATAGTCCCCAGTTTTTCTGCCCATTCATCACAAGTGATTTCTTCCTGACCACTTTTTCCAATTAAAACAACCTCATCACCCACTCGGATGTCGGTGACCGGTCCCAGATTTACCATACTCTGGTCCATACAAACACGTCCTACAATGGGATATGATTTTCCATTAATCAATACTCGCCCCATATTGGAGAATAGACGATTGAAACCATCTGCATATCCAACTGGAATGGTAGCAATCCAGGTGTTTTCGGAAGCAATCCAGGTTCGCCCATAGCCGATACTGGTACCAGCAGTTACTTTTTTAAGGAAGGAAACCCGTGTTATAAAGCTAAGTCCAGGTCTGAGGGGAATACTCTTCGGGGTATTCTCACCTGGATAAAATCCATAGATCATAATCCCAGGTCTTACCATATCCAGCCAGGTATCAGGATGTCCAAGTACTGCCCCTGAATTGGAAGCATGAACTAAATTTACTTTTCTCCCAATACGATTGTTAACCTGATGAACAATTTCT